>JAWXAW010000124.1:0-25105 GCA_034439675.1 Saprospiraceae bacterium
AGTGGATAAGTGGTGGGGCTTGCGGCGCAAATTAACTAAAAATTGTGCTAACTATTTCTATATTAGAGAAAAAAGTTATCTATTTGTAACCCCTTTGCCAAACAAGACAAAATTATATACTAAAATGAGGTTATTTCTAAGAACAATCTTTGTAATTATCCTTGCCGCCTCTACGCTTCTCCAGGCTGACGCTCAGACCACTGGGAAAAAGAAATTTGTCAAGCCAGGATCTGAAGAATCGAAAAAGGCAGAGGAGAAAGCTGAAGCGCCTTCTAAGTGGGGATTTGGTATTAACCTTGGTAATATTGGTTTTGCCGGTAATGCTGTCAATATAGGGCTGGACCCAAACGTAGCCTACAGACTCAAGGATGGCCTCGCGGCTGGGTTTATGCTAAAGATGAATTACTACAATGCTAAGTACCGAACTACCTCCGGCAATCTTACCTATACCGCTTTTGATTGGGGGCCAACACTTTTTGCAAGGATCAAACCACTCCTGAAAATGGAGGATGCCACACCCTTCATGCAGGGTATTTTCTTTCAGGCAGAATACGAAAGATCATATGTTTCCAGGGAGAAGATTGACGATTTTGGCAATGTGCAGATCAGTGACGACGGGACCAAAATTCTGACCGAAGTCAACCTTGAACATTACTTGTATGTCGGTGCGGGTCTTTCCAGTGGTTATCCTTTCAGTTCATTTATTTCTTTTCACTACAATTTGCTTGATAAACCTGAATTGAGCAGGTTGCCGTTCACCTACCGGATTGGCTTTACCTGGAATTATTGATCAGAATTTGTATCCGACCTGCACCAAAAGATACCTTCCGGCTTGCGGATAGTAGCCCTTTTGATGGTAGATGTCTGATCCTTCTGAGCCTACGTATGGATCATCCGGTGTCGGATCATAACCCTCCGAACTGAACCTGTATATCCATGCATTGGATTCATAGGACTCATTCAAGGCATTTCTAAGTAATAAGCCCACGCTGAGTTCTTTTCCTCCTTTCTGAAACCAGGTCCAATTGATACCAGCGTCCGTTACGAAGTACGGATCCAGGGATGATGGTTCCCGGGACGTATTATCAGCATATTGTTTGCCTATATACCGACCTCCCAGGTTAACAGCTATTTCATGCTTTTCATTGGAGACCAGCGTATACGCTGCGAGTGCATTTGCCAGTAGACCGGGAGAGAAAGCAAGGTCACTATTTTCATAGTCTACAGTCTCCTGAAGACCAGTAGACCAGTTATCAATATACTCCGTGAAAGCTTGGATCTTATTACTACTCAGAGTTGCCTGAGCTTGTATTTCGAGTTTTTCAAAAGGTCGTATGGACACCGATGTTTCAAATCCGATTCTATGGCTACGGTCCACGTTGACCCTTGTGTAAGCTCCTACGTCATTAAGCCTTCCTGTTGGCACTAATTGGTCCTTATATTGCATTACATAGCCAACCGCTTCAAATGTGACCGTTTTCTGCTGGTAACGGAATCCTAATTCAGTATCCCATAACCTTTCCGGGTCCGGGCGGCTCAAGGGGGTGGATTGGGTATAATCATCGCGGTTCGGCTCTTTGTTACTCAGACCCGTAAGCCCGTAGACCGAGCTGTAGGCGCCAAGGGAATAGCTGAAACCAATTTTGGGATTGAAAAATTTCAAGCTAACATTCTGGTCAACAGGATTGCCGTCTTCATCCGGTCCTTCGAATGCATAGCGTATCCACCTGCCTTGCAGATCAACCGTCAGATCCAGATTATCGGTGATTTTGTTATTGCTCCTGGCGAAAACATTCCAGTCAGTCTTAACTGCAGCATTATCGTAATAGGGTTGCGGGAACTCATCCGGAGCTGTTGATGCTGTCCAAACCACTTTTCCAAAGTGCTGCCCTTCGTACCTGTTCCAACCTCCGCCCGTAACAAAGTAACGTTTACCAGGAGTCCCAATATGGAGTGTTGAAATGAATCCGTAATAATCATTATCCAGCCATAATTGACGCACGAGATCAGAGGGTTCTATAAATCCGGTAATTCCATAATCGGATAAGGTCTGATTAGCTTTGTATTGTTCAAAATACCCAGCGCCATGCGTATAATGCAAGGCCGTATTCCATCGTGCGAAAGGGGTGATGGACTGGTCGAAATGAAACTGCGCATGACTTTGCCGGTAATCATCTACTTCATTATCATAAGGCTCACCAGGTTTTTCCGCTCCAGCCGTATTGAAGGTACGTAGTTGCGGATCGTTGATATATTGCTCCGGAACTCCGTTCCATGCCTGGTAGGTAAGTTCGTCCCCAATAGCATACACCAATCTCACATTGGTCTGATCATGATGGTATCCCGCTGAACCATACAAGGAATACAAGGTGCTTTCGGCTCTGTCGATATATCCATCTGAAGATATATAACTCGCTCTGCCATCGAACGTAAATCTTCCGTTGATCAAGCCGGATCCACCAGCTAGCGTAACACGTCTTGTATCAAAGCTTCCTCCACTCAATTTAAGGTTTCCGTAAGGTTCGTAATTGAAACCAAGAGTGTTGATGTGGATACCTCCACCCAAGTCACCAACCCCAGGCTTACTCCAGCCAAGACCGCGTTGAACCTGAATATTAGTCGTAGAACTTGCAAGGTCAGGAAGATCTACCCAAAAAACATTATGTGATTCTGCATCATTGACAGGGATTCCGTTTAGGGTAACATTTATTCTTGTTGGATCAGTACCTCGTATCCTAAGACCTGAATAACCAATCCCCTGGCCGGCATCTGATGTTGCGACCAATGATGGAGTCCCTTCCAGTATATATGGCATGTCTTGTGCAAAGTCTCTTTTCTGGATTTCAGCAGCAGTAACGTTTTCATGCGTGACAGGCTCTTTATCTCCGGCTTTGCTGGCAACGACACTGATTTCATCGATTCTAATATTTCGGGGGATATGGAGGGTAATATCAATACTACCTTTCAGTTCTATTTTCTTTCTTCGGATACCGTAAGCGGTGATCAATACCAGCTCGTAAGAACCGGGTTTCAGATTTTCAAATCTGAAAACACCCTGCTCGGTACAGGTCTGCTGGGTGTAGTAATCCTTTCCACGTAATTCGGCAGTAGAATGGGCATATGGCTTTTCAGCATCATCCAATCCGCGACCAAGAATATAATATTGGCCTGAAACCAAATAGGTGCTGCATAGGATGCAAAGGATGCAGAGGAATCTTACCCTACGTTGTAGATACATATCAGGAAACTTAGAAGTAAATAGTTTCATTGTTCAATCTTTCCCTTTCCGGCATTACCCGGACAGGTTCGATGGGTTTGATCTCAGCCTGAAATTTAAGGCACCCCATGTGAAACGAAAGTTTGCAAATATACGCAGAAATTAGATTCCTCTTCCTGGTACCCATCGCTGACGTTTAGCTCCCTATATTTGCCCCTCAATTGAATACAAACCAAAAGTTTAGATATGAAATATAACCTCATTGTCGTAGGAAGCGGACCAGGAGGATACGTAGCCGCCATAAGGGCCAGTCAACTTGGCCTCAAGACAGCCATTGTCGAAAGAGAATCACTTGGAGGTATATGCCTCAATTGGGGCTGCATTCCTACCAAGGCGTTAATCAAGAGCGCTGAAGTTTTTAATTACCTAGGTCACGCCAAGGATTATGGCATCACCGTAAAAGAGGCTTCTGCTGACCTTGCGGCCGTCGTTAAGAGATCCAGAGATGTCGCAGATGGTATGAGCAAAGGTGTTCAGTTTCTGATGAAAAAGAATAAAATCGATGTCATCATCGGTACAGGTAAACTGGCGCGAGGAAAAAAAGTAGAAGTGACTGATGAAAAGGGTGCTGTCACGATCTATGAAGCAGATAATATCATACTGGCTACAGGTGCACGCGCAAAAGCTTTACCAAATATTCCAATTGATGGCGAAAAAGTCATCGAATATCGAAAGGCCATGGTGCCACAAAAGCAACCCAAATCACTTGTTGTCATTGGTGCAGGTGCAATAGGCTGCGAATTTGCCTATTTCTATCACGCCATGGGAACAAAGGTGACCGTCATTGAATTTCTTGAGCAAGGTTTAGTCCCAAGGGAAGATCCTGAAGTATCCAAGGAATTGAAACGTCATTTTACAAGAAGCGGAATCGAGGTGATGGCTAATACATCCGTTGAGAAAGTGGATATCTCCGGAAAGCAAATTAATGTAATTGCGAAAGACCGCAAGACAGGCAATGTCACTGAAATACAATGTGACCTCGTTTTGTCCGCTGCTGGCGTTACGTCAAATATTGAAAACATTGGCCTCGAGATACTGGGTATCCAGACCGATAAAGACAAGGTAGTAGTCAATCAATGGTATGAAACAAATGTCGCAGGTGTATATGCCATAGGAGATATGACAGAAGGACCGGCATTGGCACATGTTGCATCAGCGGAAGGTATCATCTGCGTTGAAAAAATGGCGGGCCACCATCCTCAACCATTGGATTATGGAAATATCCCGTCCTGTACCTATTGTCAACCTGAAGTCGCTTCAGTCGGTATGACCGAGGAGCAAGCCAAAGCTGCCGGCTTCGAACTTAAAATTGGAAAGTTCCCCTTTTCAGCCAGTGGAAAAGCTAAAGCAGCAGGTCACCCCGAAGGGTTTGTCAAGTTGATCATGGATGCCAAATATGGTGAGATCCTTGGCGCACACATGATAGGTCATGGCGTTACAGATATGATTGCTGAAATCGTGCTGGCGCGCAGACTGGAGGCAACAGGAATGGATTTGATCAAGACAGTGCATCCGCATCCAACCATGAGTGAAGCTGTCATGGAAGCAGCTGCAGTAGCATATGGTGAAGTCATTCATCTTTAACTTTAACCGATCCCGACTTTTATTCAACGTATGAGCAAAAACACGCGGCCACTTATTTTAGTCACCAATGATGATGGCATGTTCGCTCCCGGGATCAACAGGCTTGTGGAGATAGCACGTCATCTGGGAGAGGTCATCGTGGTGGCTCCTAATTCTCCTCAATCAGCAAAGGGTCATGCAGTGACACTTGCAGATCCTATCCGGCTCAACCAGGTCGATGTCTTCAACGGCATCGAAGCATATGAATGTTCAGGTACACCTGTGGATTGTGTAAAGCTGGCGAAGAATATACTGCTCAAAAACAGGAGGATTGATCTTTGCGTATCCGGTATAAATCATGGATCCAATGCTTCGATCAATATACTCTATTCAGGCACCATGTCAGCTGCCATGGAAGCTTCGATTGAAGGCATTCATTCTATAGGTTTCAGCCTTGAGGATTATGCCATGGATGCCAATTTCGATCCTGCTACACCCTGGATCAGATTGATCATGGAACATGTGTTGAGTAACGGACTTGCTGATTCAAAACTTTTGAATGTCAACATCCCACATCCCAGCCTTGGACCTATTCGAGGATTGAAAATATGCAGACAAGCAGAAGGCCGATGGGAAGAGGAGTTTGTGGAAGGGGTAGATCCCAGAGGCCAGAAATTCTATTGGCTGACGGGCAATTTTGCTACTAATGATACGGTTGACGGAACGGATATCAGTGCGCTGCGAGAAGGGTATATTTCTATCGTGCCCTCATCGCATGATCTTACACATCACAGGGCTATTCCTGCCTTGAAATCTCTGGAATCTATAAACCATATTGCATGATAGCGGCACTAAAGAAAGATTCTGTCTGGAAAGGACTTTTATTCGGTCTGATGATTCCGGTTGTGGTGTATCTCATTTTGTTGTTAATCTACCTGTTAATGGATTCCATTGGCGTATTTAGTGATGTCGGTTTTGCAGAGGATTTCCGCACAAGAACGTTAGCACTGATTTCAATTTGCTCCAATCTCATTTTTATGCAGACCTTTCGCAGGTTCCATCATCATCACGAAACCACACGGGGCATTTTGATTGCCACTATGATTCTGGTGGGTGTGTGGTTCTGGAAGTTCGGTTTTAAAATGCTTCAGTTTTGAAATATTTTGTGCTGGCCGGTGAAGCCAGTGGCGATAAGCAAGCAGCTTTGTTGTGTGAAGCACTCTTTCGATATGATCAGGATGCAGTGATTTCCGGATGGGGTGGCGAAGCGATGACAGATGTTGGTGTTCGTGTGACGAGGCATTACAGAGAGTTAGCGTACATGGGTTTTGTGGAAGTGATTAAACATCTTCCTGCTATTTTCCGGAATTTTAAAAAATGTAAGCAGGAGATTCTTGCGCTCGCTCCGGATGCTCTTATCCTCATTGATTATCCCGGGTTTAATCTGCGCATGGCCCGTTGGGCGCACGAACATAGGATTCCTGTATATTATTATATTTCTCCTCAACTCTGGGCATGGCATACATCACGGGTACATGGTATAAAAAAAGCTGTACGAAAGATGTATGTTATACTTCCTTTCGAAAAAGATTTTTACAAAGAATATGGTATGGAGGTGATGTACATCGGCCACCCCCTTGCTGTGGAAATAAAGCGGGAAGGTAATTTTCACTATGCACCTGTCAAAGGAAATATTGCTTTGTTACCCGGTAGCCGAAAACATGAAGTGGAACGTATCCTTCCGGAAATGGCAGCGCTTGCAAGGCGGATGCCTGAACTTCATTTTACGATTGCTGCTGTGCCGCATCTTTCTACAGCCTTGTACGATGAGTGGTTGTCAGCTTTGCCAAACGTTGAGCGCGTAGTTGGTGATATGAAGAAGGTACTGAGCAGGAGTGAAGCTGCTATCGTCACCAGCGGGACAGCCACGCTGGAGACTGGTCTTCTGGGTGTGCCGCAGATGGTGGTGTACAAAGGTAGCCCGATCTCCTACCAGATAGCCAGACGTTTGATAAAAGTAAAATTCATTTCACTGGTCAATCTCATCATGGGCAGGCAGATTGTGCCTGAACTGATTCAGTCAGACTGTACGGCTGCGAAAATGGCCGAACAACTTTCACTGATCCTTGAGCCATCATCATCGCGAGCCATGCGTGATGCTTACCTGAAGCTGGCTGACCTGCTGACTTCAGGTGGTGGGGCAGGGGCTGCTGCGATTGATATTATTTCCGATCTTGGTAAGGGGAAAACGTAAGTATGTCCAGAAATAAAACAAACGAACGAATAGCGGAATATAAAGCGTGTGCCAATGCATTATCATGGTCCTTTGAGCCCGCAGACGAATTTGGCATGATCAAATGGCTGCTTGATTTCAAACTCTTCAAGTCAGGTTCGCATAATAAGATCACACCAATAATCATCAAGGAAAATGATGACCTTGAGTTTACCTGTATGTTTGATTATGCCTACACAGTCTCCACCGGTAAATCAACTGTCACGTTTAAGCAGACAGTATATTTCAGATATTCAAAATCACTGGCGCTCCCGCATTTTGTGATGGTTCCTGAAAAGTGGTATCACCGAGTTGGCACCTATTTTGGGATGCAGGATATTGATTTTGTCGAGTATCCGGAGTTCAGCCAAAACTATCTGCTGCGTGGAACAGACGAAGATTATATCCGACACCATTTTAACCATCCGGAAATGATACGGTTTTTTGACCAGCAAGGTTTCTACAGCCTGGAAGGGATCAACTATCTGATGATCCTGTATGTAAACAATGTGGTGCTGCCCAAAGAGCAGGCCCTACAACTTGTCAAAATCGGTGATCGGCTGCATGATTTTTTTGCAGTCAAAACACCGGATGTTACATTGCCATTGGATCTGAATCAGGCTCCCATTCTTTAAGCCAGACCCATTTTCTTTTTAACGGAATCCGGAATACTGCCTTCAATAATTTCTTTGACTTCCTCAAGTGTTAGCGTAGCAGCAACTTCAGCAGATAATCTTTCACCATCAACTTTCGGAATGTTGATAGCTTTTTTCCCTTTACGAATGAACGGACCCCAACGGCCATTTTCAAGCGTGATCTTTTCTTTGTCCCATTGCTGTATGTAACGGTTAGCTTCTTTCTCTAGTTTGGCTGCAAGTAATTCGAAGACCTGGCTTTCGGTCAGATGATCAGGATCATATTTTTTGGGGATGTTCACAAACGTACCTTCCCACTTGATGAAAGGTCCGAAACGACCTTTTCCTTTCGTGACAGGCTGACCTTTATAGGAGGCTATCGGACGGTCTTCATGCAATTTAGCATTGATGATTTCCTGGGCACGCTCATCTGTGATCTCTAGCGGATCTTCTCCTTTAGGAATCGAAATAAACTGATCACCGTGTTTCACATAGGGTCCAAAACGTCCTACGCCGATCAGTACTTCTTTGTCTTTATAAGAAGACAATGTTTTGGGCAGTTTGAAGAGTTCCTTGGCTTCTTCGAGGGTGATGGTTTCGATCGACTGGCCGGGACGGAGATTAGCGAAACGGGGTTTTTCATCTTCACCCATTTCTTCCCTTGTGCCTATCTGCACGACGGGTCCGAAACGCGTCATTTGCGTCAGGATGGTCTGTCCGGAATCGGGATCGATACCGAGATCCCTTCGTCCACGGACACGCCCGGCTGCTTCGAGCGTATCCTCCACCGTCTGATGAAACGGGCCATAGAAGTCCGCGATCATTTTATTCCAGACGAGGTTGCCCTCAGCGATGATATCAAATTGCTTCTCAATATCGGCAGTGAAGTTGTAGTCCATCACCTTGCCAAAGTTCTCAAAAAGAAAATCAGTGACCAGTAGACCCATATCCGTCGGAACTAATCTGTTGGAGATAGCACCGGTGACTTCGGTTTTAGCTACTTCATTCACTTCTTTGCCAGTAAGGGTGATGACAGCATATGCCCTTTCAACACCCGGTCTGTTTTCACGGATCACATACCCACGATCCTCTTCCATGATTTTGCTGATGGTTGGCGCATAGGTAGAAGGGCGTCCAATGCCTAGCTCTTCCAGTTTTTTGACAAGCCCTGCTTCTGTGTATCGTGCTGGTGGTTTTGTATAGCGCTCTGTACCGGTCATTTCATTGAGATCGAGCGGCTGTCCTTCTTTCAATGGAGGGAGGATGGCTGAACCTTCCTCCTCCGGCTCATCATCGAGATTTTCGATATAGAGCTTGAGGAATCCATCAAATTTGATGACCTCTCCTTTTGCCATCAGGAATTCTCCCGGATGAGCAGAAACAGAAATACTGACTTGAGTGCGCTCAAGTTTAGCATCCGCCATCTGGGATGCAATTGCACGTTTCCAGATCAGGTCATAGAGCCTTTCCATATCGCGGTCACCATCAGGAATCGTCGGGTTTTCAGGATAAGAGGGCCTGATTGCTTCGTGTGCTTCTTGCGCATTTGCTGATTTGGAAGCATATTGCCTTGGCTGGGCATAGTTATCACCAAACTCTTTCGTAATCTGGGCCAGGATAGCTTGCTGAGCTGTTTCACTCAGGCTTGTGCTATCTGTACGCATATAGCTGATGTAACCAGATTCATATAGTTTCTGGGCACCTGACATGGTGCGCTTTACATTAAATCCTAATTTACGACTGGCTTCCTGCTGCAGTGTGGATGTTGTAAAGGGTGGGGCAGGCTTTCTGGTGGCAGGTTTGACGTCAATATTGTCAACCTTGAAGGTTGCACCGACACAAGCCTCGATCCATTTTCGCGCGGAGGTTTTGGTGTCAATTTTCTCTGGCAATTCAGCTTTAAGATCGTAGACTTTGCCTGAACCATCTTTGACTTTGAAGAGTGCCTGTATTTTAAAAAATGCTTCTGATGTAAATGCATTGATCTCCCGTTCACGATCTGCAACCAGGCGCACGGCCACTGATTGTACACGGCCTGCAGAAAGTTTTCCTTTGATCTTGCGCCACAATGTTTCAGAGAGTTCGAAGCCAACCAGCCTGTCTAGTACACGCCTTGCTTGCTGAGCATTGACCAGGTTGATATCAACAGTTCTTGGTTCTTTGATAGCTTTTTGAATCGCAGGTTTGGTGATTTCTCTAAAGACGATTCTTTTGGTATGTGCCGGATCGAGTCCGAGTACTTCACATAAGTGCCACGAAATAGCTTCTCCTTCGCGGTCTTCGTCCGTCGCGAGCCAGATCACCTCAGCCAGTTTGGCTGCGTCTTTCAAATCCTTGACGGTTTTCTTTTTCTCCGGGGATATGATATACTTCGGCATAAAGCCGTTTGCGATATCAATGGCACCGTTTCCTTTCTCCAGGTCGCGGATGTGTCCATAGCTGGATTTCACTTTGAAGTCCTTGCCCAGGAATTTTTCGATAGTCTTGGCTTTGGCCGGGGACTCAACGATCAATAGGTTTTTTGCCATAAAAAGGTGTTAGGTGAAGTTCAATGCCTCACAGTATAAGGCCGCAAAAGTAAAAAGATTTGGGTTTTCAGGTTTTTTCTCTGATTTGGGGGACTTGTGTTTTAAAGGTGGGAAGTCACCTTTTGACCGGATTTCAAACAATATATCATCATAAAAGTGTGCTTTCAACAGGTGAATGTCACCTGCTTCCCAGCGGTGCGGTTAACAACCCATCCGGCTATTAAGTTTCAAACGCTTATCTCAACCTCTTCGGTATGCCACCTGTATAATGGTTTGAAAATGAAGCATCCTAGACACCCTTTCAGCGTATGTTCCCCAAAAAAACACCAATGAAAGACCTTACATCCGGACAGTCAGCCCCTGTCATTTTTGACTGCAGAAATGATTAAATGCCTAAACTACTATCGGTTTGAGCTATCCGGTTCACCCCAGGATTATCAAAGAAGAGCCTGAATGCAAAATTAGACCTTATGATTCAAACAGATTGTCGTATTCACTCTTGCCTGATTCAGGCCTTAGCTGCGCTTCTTTACGAGGTGCATTGATATCAAGTTTTTCTTCTTTGGTTCCTCCCATTAGCATCAGGGTACTGTTTTTCTCCCACTCCTCAAGCATCTGCATGCCTTGGTCTTCAAATACACCATTCTGCAGATCTACAGAATCCATAAAGCTGCTGGACATTTCCATAAAACGCTCCATTTCTCCAACCTTCATCGCTACATCATCTGCGATGACTTCCAGCGCCTGATCAAACATTGCACGCTTATCTGCATTTCCGGAGATGATACTCATAGCCGATTTCATGGCACTATGGCTGGCACGGATAGCTTTGCGTTCCTCCTCTTTTAGTTTAACCTGATCTTTCGTATCCTCCAGGAGGATTTCAGAATTGGAATACATTTTTGTCAGTACCCTGTACAGGATGTTCATCTTGTTTTCGAGTACAGCATATTTTTCATTGGATTCCTGAAGACGCGCAGCTTTGCGGCTGGAGAGTAGCATTTGTTTTTCAACACCCTGTTCTCTTGCCTTCTGGGCGAGTTTCATGTTGTAATCTATCTCCTTGGAATTTTCTTCTTGTATCGTCTTCAGCTTACGTATTTGTCCGCGAAGAATTCCGATCTGTTCGCCCATTTTTTTGAGGTTGTCCTGCAGGTCTTCCACATAGTTTTTAAGGATGCCGATTGGGTCAATGGTGATAAACCAGCTGGTGACATTACGCATGACACTCTTATACATGTAGCTGATCAGCGTTCTCATCTTTGGATCCAGCACCATATAGATGATGGCGCCCAGAACGAGTAATGTAACTACTAATCCAAGGAGAGATGAAGCAAAAGCAACGATCTGGGGTAGAAATTTTACGAGTACAAATCCAAGGCCGGCAAGAACGGCCAGCATGAAGAAGAGTCCTGTTTTTCCCTCAGGTCTGCCCCAAAAGCCTTTGGGTTTTGAAAGGTTGCCACTGAAATCTTGCGCAGGAGTAGTCATAATTCGTCTTTTATAAGTTTTGTTGAATAGCAGTCATGTCCAGTTCTATGGCTGATACAAACTGCTGATAGGTGTTTTCAAATTTAATCTTGGTCTGATCAATAGATGCTTTAGCTTCGGCAACTTCTTCATCAGAGCGTGCTATTTTGCCTTGGAATTCCAGAATTTGTTTTTCAAGTTTTGAGATCTGACGTTTGTGATCTTCGATCTCCTGCTGCAGTTTCAACAACTCTTCCTTCTTTGTCGCGATGCGTTGTTGTACCTGATTGTTGAGCGCCTGGTCAAACTGTTTCTTCTCTTCACCAAGGATAGTCAGGTAATGTCGTGCAGACTGGATCAGCGAGTCTTTGGTCACGCCCATGGTGGAAGCCGTAGCAAAAGCGGATTTGAAAGAGGTGGATATATCAAGTTTCAATCCAGCCAATTGTTCAATAGACTGTTTGAATTTGAGATAGTCAAATCCGGGCTGGGTCTGTTTGACCATGGCGTTTTCGAGAAAATCAACGCTCTTTTGATCCGCCGAGGTTTCTAGTCCTAATAATTGTGAAATCTTCATACAAGCGTCAGAATGTGGTATCAAATATAGAGTAACCGAAGTATTGATGGCAAAATAAATACATCCGGCTGCCCTTAGCCCTTTTTTAGACGTATTGGTGGTTAAAATTTATGTTTTAAGGGGGATATCAAAGGTGTATAGATACATCTTTGGAGTAAGGATACCTCATCAGGTAATCCAGCGCTATTTCGAAAGGTAGGTTCTCATACACGATTTTATAGAGGGTCTCAATGATTGGAAGCCTAGTTTTCTCAGTTTTAGCCAGCATAAAAGCGATCTTTAGGGTACGTACTCCCTCAGCCAGCTCATCAGAGGCCTCCAGTACCTCAAGCAATTGTTTGCCCTGACCCAGTTGAAATCCAAAGTTGAAGTTCCTGCTGCTTGCACTTGTAGCTGTAGCTATCAGATCACCGATACCAGCAGTGCCCAGGAAAGCTGATTTATCAGCGCCCAGTAGTCCACCGAAATACGCGATCTCATGCAGTCCGCGTGTAATGAAAAGTCCCTGAACATTTTTACCCAGCCCCTTACCACGAAGGTATCCGGATCCAACAGCGATGATGTTTTTGAACGCCCCTGCAAGTTCAGCCCCTAAGATATCGGACGATCCGAAAACAAAAATCTTCTTGCTGGACAACAGCTCAATTCCGATTTTGACTACTTCGTCATATTCGCTGGCGATCACGGTGGCTGTTGGCTGGCCCTCGAGTATTTCTTTGCTCAGGTTAGGTCCTGAGAGGCATCCTACGCGCAGTACGTTGCTTTCCTGCGTGATGACCCTAGACATCGTACATACATCATCACGGGTGAGTTTTCCACTGAATGCCATGACATCCGTAACCTTGACCGTATCCAGGCCTTTGGTACCGTGTATCAGTATATGTCTTGGAGACAATAGCGGGCCCAGTGTTCGCATCATATTTCTGAAGTCATCAGAAGGTACAACCGGAAAAATGACTTCACATCTTTCGGCCAATTGTGTGCTGGAGGAGATCGCAGTCACCCTGGGCGCAAGAGGAACACCGAGGAGTGATCGTGTTTCATTTATTTTTTTGACGACTTCAGGGTCCCTGGCATAGAGCAGTACATCATTGTTAACAGCTAATAGTTGTGCCACGGTAAGGCCAAAGCTTCCGGCGCCTACAACCCCCACAGGGGTTTGCTGATGAGTGTGGCTTTTAGTCATCTTATCTGCCGCTTAGCCAGTAGTGAGGGCTATTTTATCTTTTTCTTCGGCTGGTTTATCTGAGGTTGATTCTTTTTTGCGTCTGCCAATGTCTGTTGTTGTTTCATAGCCTGCTCGAGGCGTGCCTGAAATCCTCCCGCTTTTTTGGGCTTTTCTTTATTCTTATTGAGCTTCTCCATGATCTTGGCTTCATCAAAGAGAAATTTCTTTGCCCCCAGGGTTTGACCAATGTTCAGGAGATTGGAATACAGGAGGTATAAGGTAAGTCCTGAAGCATAGCTATTAAAGAATACAAGGAACATCACCGGCATGAAGTACTGCATGTATTTCAGTGCAGGGTTCATGTTGGCCATATCCATGTTCTGCATGTTGTAGTAGGTATAAGCAACGGTACTCGCCGCCCACAGCAACGTCAGCATACTCACGTGTGCGCCAAAGAATGGAATATCAAACGGAAGGTTGAAGAAAACATCATAAGAAGATAAATCCGTCGCCCACAGAAAAGAAGCCTGACGGAATTCGATCGAAGCTGGAAAAAATCGATAGAGTGCAAACCACACAGGCATCTGCAGTAATACAGGAAAGCAACCACCTAATGGATTTACACCGTATTCACGGTATACTTTCATCGTCTCCATCTGCTGCTTCTGCATATCATCTTTATGCTTCTCACGAAGACCGGCAAGCGATGGTTTCAGCGCAGACATTTTAGCCTGGCTCTGCAGCATTTTATAGGACAGTGGGAACAAGGCAAATTTAACCAGGAAGGTTAGCAGCAAAATGACAAGTCCTTTGCTTCCGATAAAGCTAATCAGGAAATTAAAGGTAGGACGTATAACCCATCGATTGATAGATCCAAAGATGCTTCGACCAAAAGGAATGATATCCTCCAAAGCAACATGATAATGCCTGAGATTTTCAAAATCGTTCGGTCCGATGTACATCGTCATCTGACTTGCCGTGCCATCCCGTTTGAGTGGAATACCCACTACAGCCGATGTCTTTTTGAGGTTTTCATCAGTGTCTTCGAGCATTTTGGTTTCAAACAATCCTCCATTAAAAGACTCGTCAGCAATTAGGGTGCTGTTGAAAAACTGGTTGGAGTGTGAAAACCATTTGATAGGCTGGGTTGAAAGATTTTCCTGCGCATCAGAGCGACAATTGCAATAGTCAACAGACTCTGTGTTTTCTTTAAAGTACACAGTTGACATTGTTTTTTCAAAGACACTGTTCTTCTCGATTTTATCTAACTGATTTACCCAGGTTAGTTTTGCATCCTGTGCGGTTGAACTCAGGAATCCGGTTGCATTTTGTACGCTCAGATTGTACTTGACTTCATAAGGTTTATCGGTCAGCGTATACTCCTGAATGATTTGTTCTCCTTGTAAACCGACAGCTCTTAGGGTTATCTTATTGCCTTCAACAGTGGGCTGAAAATTAAGGTCAGCGGTATGGATTTCACCTGTCTTGGAGGGGATGGTAATATCCCAGACATTAGTATGATCCTCAAGCAGGTGAAGAGGCACCTTGTATTCCTTCTTTTTCTCATCTACCAGGACTTTTTTATAATCCTTGAGTTCTACATTCGATATTTTACCACCTTTGGTGTCAAAATCGATGATAAAGTATTGATTTTCAAGTTTTACAGTTTCATTTGCTCCCGCAGTTGCGGCAGCAAAAGTGCCATATTGACTGACCAGGGCTGCTGAATCTACCGGCTGGAGAGCCTTTTCAGCCTCTACTGCCTTTTCCACTAATGAATCCTTGAGTATTTCGACGCGATTGAGGCTATCCTGTCTTTGTTTCATGGATTCTACTTCCTCTTTGGAAGGCGAATTGACAAAAGTCCAAACTAAAAGAAGCCCGAAAATGAGAACAAAGCCTATTATATGATTACGCTCCATGTGTTGCTTTACCTGAATAAAAAGAATGCGCAAAGGTATATGGTATTCCTAAAGCACCAAATACCTTTCTACGAGCAGTCGTCAGCCGCTTGATAGACTAATAATCTTCACCTACGAGGATGAGGACAGGAACGGTAGTGTGAAACTTGTCTGCCGGAGTGCGGGTAGGGCCCAGTGTTTTTTCAAGAAAACCTCTCTTGCGCCTGATAACACACACAAGATCAGTATGATACTGGCTCATGTACTCATGGATACTCTCATTGAAATTGTCGTTGCCGTATCTCGTCACATCGTTGATCAACTGCAGAATACTGATGTCCTGATCCGGAGCCGGAGGCTGATCTTCTCCCAGATGTAACATTTGCACATGGGGGTTGAAGATGCCCTTGATGTCAAGGATCGGATCAAGCGTCCGCTGGTCACGTACAAACGGATTTTTGACAGCAAAGACAACTCTGTTGATACCGTTAAATTTGAATCGGGGAGGCACTACTAGCACCGGAATGTTGGTCGTCTTAACGATTGAACCTGACGTGGAACCTAGAAAAGTTTCAAGATTTTCGCCAACCCCCTGGCAGCCCATGATGACCAAGTCAGCTCCTGTGATATCGACTAACCGCCTCAGACTGTCAACAACATCCCCCTGGATGATTTTATAATCGAGTTTTTGTTCAGGGTACTTAAGCTGTATTTTAGAAATCCTTTTCTGAATCCATTTATCGGCATCTTTTTCGGTATGCCCTTTTTTGGTGGTATAGGTTACTGCCTTGAGTAACAGGCTATAACAATGGACCACGGTGATTTCTGCATGGGCAGCACGTGCTATGTGGGCTGCATATCGTAATGCTTCTTTGGAATTTTTCGAGAGGTCGACCGGGACGATAATATGTGTCATATCAGTAAATAGTCGGTAAAACTAATCATTCCCTTGTCACACATCGCCGATTCTCGACCCCGGAGGAATGGCTACTGATTTTTTCAGTACGATGATACCATCCACGATCGAATAGGTCTCCGTCTCTATATCTTCCAGGTGAGTTCCTCCTCTGATCACCGCATTGTTGCCAATCCGGCAATTGATATCCAGAATGGCATTTTCAATATGGCAATCCTCTCCAATTCCCATTGGGATGATTTTTTGCGAAAGGACATCATCATAGTTTTCATACATGTCCATACCCATCATCACAACGCGCCTGACGACTGATCCCTTTCCTATTCTGGATCGGATACCGATGACGGATTGGGTTATTTCCTTCGCATTGATGATACAACCATCACCGATCAGGACGTGGGTGCAGTTTGTGCCTAGGAGTTTCGAAGGGGATAGCATCCGGGATCTTGTAAATACCGGATTATGCGCATCATAGAGATTAAACCTCGGCAAAGGCATGGCCAGCTCCAGGTTAGCTTCAAAGAAAGAGCGGATCGTTCCGATGTCTTCCCAGTACCCTTCATAAGCGTAACTGTGAACCTTGTAAAACTTATTGATGGCAAAAGGAATGATCCCTTTTCCAAAATCATCTTCACTCGGATTGAGTGCAAAGAGTTGCTTCAGGGTCTCTTTCTTAAACAAGTAGATACCCATCGAGGCAAGAAAGTTTTTCTTTTCTGCTGCATATCGTTCGGGCACATCCGAAGTCCAGTCACCTAGGATATCTGCCGAAGGCTTTTCCGTAAATTTTTCAATCTCATTCTCCTGATTCACCTTCATGATGCCAAAGCCTGTAGCATCTTCTGCTACCACAGGAATAGTCGCAATGGTTAGTTCTGATTCTTTCTCAAGATGCTGTTGCACAAAAGCAGCAAGGTCCATCTGATAGAGTTGGTCGCCCGAAAGAATGAGGACATAGTTGTAATCATACTCATCAAGTCGAGTCATGACCTGGCGCACTGCATCAGCGGTGCCCTGAAACCAATCTTTGTTTGTGGGTGTCTGCTCCGCTGCCAGTATATCTACAAAGCCCTGACCGAAAGCATCAAAGTGATAGCAGTTTTTGATGTGGCGGTTGAGCGATGCTGAATTGAATTGGGTCAGAACGAATATCCTGTTGTAGCCCGAATTGAGACAATTCGAAATCGGAATATCGATGAGCCTGTATTTTCCTGCCAGCGGCACAGCAGGTTTTGACCTGCGGGCAGTGAGCGGATAGAGGCGGGAGCCAGCTCCACCGCCAAGGATGACACAGAGTACTTCTCGGTTAAGATTACGCATGAGGTAATGCAGGTATTATTTCCTGAAATATATCAAGATATCTCGATGCGGAGTGCTCCCATGAAAGATCTTTGTTCATTATTTTTCGTCTGACGGTGGCATGCAGCTCTGGCATAGCGAATAATCTGCTTCCACTGTCTATACCCCACATGCCCTGGTAGTCTTCCAGTTCCCTGAACAGGAAGCCGTCGCCTTCGATACCATCGAAGGGTTCAATGGTGTCGAGTAATCCACCTGTAGCGCGTGCGATCGGCACCGTGCCATAGCGCATGGCATACATCTGGTTGAGGCCACAGGGTTCTGTACGTGATGGCATCCATAGAAAGTCAGCGGCTGCATAGAGTCTATGGGCAACGCCTTCATTGTACATGATGAGTGACCTGACATGTGGGCCAAAGTTGCGTTCGAGCATACGACATTGATCTTCGATCTGGCTGTCTCCGGTGCCCAGGATGATAAAGCATGCATCCCGACGATAGATCATGTATTTGTAGATCAGCCCGGCCAGGAAATCAATGCCCTTGTCATTGACCATTCGACCGATAAAAATATGCAGTGGAAGATCCGTAGGCATGTTGAGCTCGGTGAGCAAACTGACCTTATTATCTTTTTTCCACTTGTCAATATTCTTTTTGAGTTTGATTTTGAGATAGGGGTCACTCGCAGGATTCCAGTAGTCATAATCGATACCATTGACCACACCTCTACATTTATGCCATTCAGTTCGGAGCAATGGTTGTAAGCCAAAACCTGAGGTTTCCATAAGTTCGCGCAGGTAGTTTAGCGAAACCGTCGTCACCCGCCAGGCACATTTGATGCCACAAGCGAGGGAATTGATGACATGGCCCCAGTCAAGGAGGCCGGAGCGGTCCCTCGAAAAATCGGGTAGCAAATGTTGTTTGTCCCAACCAAACATCCCCTGGTAGGCTGCGTTGTGAATCGTCAGCACTGTCGGGGTCATCCCTAGCCTCCAGAATTCAGGGCATTGAGTCATCATAAACGGCATGAGGGCGGTATGATGGTCATGGCAATGCATCACATCCGGCAGTACTTCCCATTGATGCACCCATTGGAGGACTGCGCGTTGGAAAGCTATATTTCGTTCTACTTCATCCCGGTAATAGGGGTGGTCGTTATCACCATAGACCCCTGGGCGGTCAAACTTGCCGGGGATATCGGCTACATATAGATCATAACCTAGGTCTTCATTGAGGATGTGACAGATCCGGTATTCGACAGGATCTCCTCCCATGTAGAATGATCCTCTGTGTGATTCCCTGTATTCTTGCTGAGTTAGCCATGCATTGTGGTATCCGGGGATGATGACAGCCACCATGGCTTGTCCGGATTTATTGAGATACCGGGGCAATGATCCTACGACATCGGCTAGTCCGCCTACCTTGGCAGCAGGATAGCATTCCGCACTCACCATGAGGATATGAGGTGTCGGGGCTGTTGTTTTTTCCATACGTTGGTTTTAGTCCTTCGTTTTTGGTTGTTGAACTACAGGCACAATATACGTTGTGAGAGATAAAGATGGAAATTGGACTAAAGTTTATCCAGCGATCAGGATGGAGACAGAGGAATACACCTCTGACGGATGCTCTGATACCTTATGCACCACCACCTCAATCAACGAGCAAATCAATCAGGCAGATCAACCTGTCGTGATGTATCCTAATCCGGCATCGGATGTATTACACGTGGTGGTTCGTGAGACGATAGGTGATTGTCTGTTTCAGCTTTATGATACCAATGGACGTATGGTCTCTCAGAGATCTCTTGTCATAGGAAGTCAGGATATTACTATAGACTTGCCGGCGGGTGTTTATATTGCAACATTTACTAATTCAGCCGGTATATTTTATTCTAGAAAATTGATGATATACTAATCTAAGATTTCGTTCCATGAGGTCTTTGTTATTCCTTTTCGGTTACGTAGAGGGCAATAAGATGTTTTCGTGTTGAGATAGGGGAGTATACTTTTGAGGATTTAGTATGGATGAAGTAGGGGAGCCAGAGACTCCAGGTATGATCCTGTCATCCGAAGCCAGAGGCTACGGATATCATCTGCCCGGCAATGCCGGGTAGATGTAGACTTTTCTTCACCGTCACCGTCACCTTAGCTTAAGCCTCCGCCTCCGCCTTTTACTCCGCCTCCGCCTCCAGCTACGCCTTTTTCCCTACCTTTGCTCCTGAAATCATGACCAGTAAAGGCAGAATATTAGTAGCAATGAGCGGCGGTATAGACTCCACAGTCACCGCCATGATCCTTCAGGAACAAGGATACGAGATCGTGGGTATAACCATGAAGACCTGGGATTATGCCACCAGCGGTGGCGATCGGAAGGAAACCGGCTGCTGCAGCCTGGACAGTATCAATGACGCCCGCCAGGTAGCTGTCGAAAAAGGCTTTCACCATTTTATCGTAGATATCCGCGAGGAATTTGGCGATTATGTTATCGACAATTTTGTAGATGAATACCTCGCAGGCCGCACCCCCAATCCATGTGTGCTATGTAACACACATATCAAATGGGAAGCCCTCATCAAAAGAGCAGATGCCCTCGGATGTGATTACATCGCCACCGGACATTATGCCCGGATAGGGGAGCAGGATGGTCGTTATTTTATTCAACGCGCTGTTGACCTCAATAAGGATCAATCTTATGTCCTCTGGGGCCTAAGTCAGGAATGCCTCAAACGAAGCATGTTCCCACTAGGCAATATGACTAAGCCTGAAGTCAGACAACTTGCTGCTGACTATGGTTATGTCGAGCTCTCTCAAAAACCAGAGAGTTATGAAATTTGTTTTGTTCCTGACAACGATTACAGAGGCTTTCTCAAAAGAAGGTTGCCAGACCTGGCCGATAAAGTCGATGGAGGCACCTATGTCAATACAGAGGGCAAAGTCATCGGCACACATCATGGATACCCATTTTATACGGTAGGGCAGCGCAAAGGACTTGGAAAAGCATTCCTTGAACCAATGTATGTGTCTGAGATTATCCCTGAAACAAATACGATCGTCCTCGGAAGAGAAGATGATCTCATCCGCAATCGCATGATGGTCGGAGGTGTCAATCTGATGAAGTACGACACGCTTCCTGCAGGGATAGAATCTCTGACTAAAATCAGGTACAAGGATACTGGTACACTCAGTGAACTGAAACAACTGATGGATAGCAGGATAGAAGTCTCCTTCCTTGCAAATGTCAAAGGAGTCGCGCCTGGGCAGTCAGCTGTGTTTTATGAAGGCGAAGACGTGATCGGCGGTGGTATCATTCAAGGCAGTTCTAAAAATTAAAAGCATGATGGGCAGATATTTCTTCCTCATGTGTCTGATAATCTTCATACTCTCATGTGATAATGATGCAGTCAACATGCAGGGTGTTGACAACAGTGAAGAATATTTCCCGCTGCAAGTAGGACGATATATTGAATATCAGGTGGATTCTATTGTAATTGATGACGCACCCGGAGGAAATACAAAAGACACAGCCACTTTTCAGATAAGAGAAGAAGTAAAATCAATTCAGGTTTCTGTTTCAGGTGATACGTTATATGTCATCCATCGGCTCAGACGCGATGATCAGATCCAGCCATGGGTGTTGACCGATGTCTGGACAAGCTACTTTGATGAGCACAATGCACTGCGTAATGAGGAGAATCTGATCTTCCGTAAAATGACCCTTCCTGTATATGAAGGCTTGCGATGGATTGCTACCGCGTACATCCATCCGCAGACCTCCATTCAGATCGGCACAGAAAATCTCGAGCCATACGAATACTGGGAATCACGTGTAGTCGCCGTTGATGATACAGCTCGCGTTGGTGCCTTTACATTTTCTGATGGTAGCATCATGAAAGTAATCCAGACAGATAGTGATGATGATCTCATGAAGCGATATGTGCATGAAACGTACGCGAGAGATATAGGTCTCGTGGCACGTGTAGATTCAATTCTGGATAGTAGATGTATTGATCTTGGAGATTTTGGTCCGTGTATTGACAAACCATGGGTCGATCATGCCAGCAAAGGATATATTCTCTCACAGGTTATGATTGGTCACAATTGAGTACGTTACATTATCCACCCGTCAGAGATTTTTTTCTCCTCGGTAAAACACTCAAATCACATGGTACCGGAGGCCACTTGCGCTTGCTGATTGAAGACAGACTAAGAAGTTATATCAAGCCAGGCTCCTACATATTTATGGATCTTGACGGTTCACGTGTCCCCTTCAAAATTCAGGAGGTAGAGGATGGTCAGCATTTTGTCATTTTATTGGCAGACATCAACGGTAAGCAGGAATCAGATACGCTGACCGGAAAAGAAATCTGGGTACCGTTGGAACAAGTCAAGCCAAGACATCTGAAGTCTCCACGCAACCTCAATGAAAAATGGGATGATTATAAAATTCGTGATGAAGAGAACGGATCCGAGTATCGCATTCTGCGCACCGAAGAGTATCCACAACAATTGATGGCGGTGATTGATTTAGCCGGTCGGGAGGTTCTTATTCCGCTCAGTGATCAGTTGATCACTGGGATTGATAAGGATAATAAGGTTATCAGTATGGAGATTCCGGAGGGACTGCTCGATCTGTAGAAATAATAAATTGTCGGATGCAATAGTGCATCCGACAATATTGAATTCGCCACGCTGCGTTTTGAGTATTTAATTGGTCGCTGAGCTTGTCGAAGGGTTCGGGTAAAGGCTTCCGCCTCTTCCACGCCGCCTCTTCGCCAAGCGAAGAGGCGGCGTGGAAGGGCGCACCTCATTTTGCCTTTCGGCAAGCAAAGGGGCTAGGATTTAGAAGTAATTATACTTCGACAAGCAAAGGGATCGTGATTGAAATGGAAAATGCTGGAGCAATTATCGAGAGGCTTTTATGATGCTGCGAAGAAAAGCGAAAGTTTAAAACTCTACTACAATCCCAATGCCCGGGATAATCGTCCCCGCTGTGTTATCAATAAATCTGGGAATATAATAATTCGGATTAGCAGGATTGGATATAGGTTCTCCATTCACATCCCGTTCAACAGAAAAGTCGGCTCTTTCGTCTGTTGTATTGTTCGTGATATTTTGGATATCGAGAAAGACATCAAGGGTCCATTTTGCAAAATTATATTTTTTATCTACCCGGACATCCAATTGATAGAAAGGTTCCAAACGCAGGGTGTTTAATAGGGCATTGTCAGGAACGCCTGCGTTCGTTACATCGTAATTTGTTTTCAATGCGGATGCTTGCAGATCATAGGGTGTATATGGACTGCCGCTGTTGAAACGAAATTTTGCGCCCACTTCCCAATTGCGTTTAAAGATCTTTCCACCTGTGATACTTAGCATATGACGATAATCCCATGATGAAGCCACATAGGTGCCTTCGAAGTTCTGAAACTCACTTCTAACGAAAGTGTAGGAAAAGAGTCCATAAAAATTATGAAAGAGTTTTTGCTGAAAGAAGAACTCTACACCATAGGAGCGGCCTTTATTGGTAGACGTAACAGGTGCATTACCAATGACACCAAAATCACTTCCCTTATTCGCCAGCGATATGGAGTCTATCAAATCCATTGGGTAGTTGCTGTATAGTTTGTAGAACCCCTCAACGGTGATCCGGGCATTTTTCGAGGTGTTGTACTCCACACCCAATACCAAGTGATTTGATTGTATGTAGGTGAGTTCAGTATTGACAAGTTCACCCGCTGTATCACGATAACCAAGCGTAGTATATGGCGGCAATTGATGATAGATCCCTGTATTGAAATTGACCGCCATTTTTTTGTTCATGCTGTAAGAAGCACTTAGACGAGGTGATAGCTGATTTAATGGATTTGCCATCTGCTCATTGAAATCATT
Source organism: Saprospiraceae bacterium (assembly GCA_034439675.1). Lineage (GTDB taxonomy): Bacteria > Bacteroidota > Bacteroidia > Chitinophagales > Saprospiraceae > Opimibacter. Next base: position 23,494 of record JAWXAW010000124.1, read on the forward strand.
ACCATCGAGTCGTAAGCCAACTGAAAGCTGGAGTCGTTCGGCAAGTATACCTTTGCTTACCTGGCCGAAGGCTCCATATTTGAATACGCCGATTTCAGAACTGTAATTTAGTGTGAGTTCATTCGCCAGTTTTTGAAACGTAGTCGTGGTATATTCCGCCCACTCAGCGCCGGCACCGTAATTCACTTTCCAACCATTGGTTCGAAGCGTTTCTTCAATCCGTATTTTGTTTTCAACCTCGGTGGACTGATAATCCAGCAACTTATTAGCTTCAATGCTCTCATCGTTGTCTATGTATTTTGTAGCAGCATTGTTGAGATAGTTCCTGCTGAGGACAAATGTGCTATAGCTTTTTTCCTTGAAGTGTCGCCATGACCCACCGATGGTATAGTTCCATTGCCGGTTGGTTGGAATCTGGGATAGCACATATTGATTCTCCTCCGTAGGACTGGCATCTGTATTCAATGAAATGTTGTCAATCGCCCCCAAGCCGATGATGTCAATGATATTGTTCTGATCCACTTTGATCTCACTTTTAAACTGGAAGTCATCATATTTTGGAAGAAAGGGAAGATCCAGTGCCTGGAATAAAAACTGAAGGTAACTTCTACGATAGGATGCGATTAATGTTGAGTTTTTTGTGAGTGGCGTTTCGATAGTGGCCGCAAGATCATTCGAACCCAGGGTGATACTGTAAGCAGGTTTGTCCGTTCGCGCATCTTTATATTGAAATTCAAGTATAGAGCTCAGTGCATTACCACGGTTTGCTGGAAAAGCACCGGAATAGAAATCAAGCTCCTGAATAAAATCAACATTGATTAATCCCACCGGACCGCCTGAAGCGCCTTGAGTGCTAAAGTGGTTGATGGTCGGTACTTCTATACCATCGAGATAAAACCTATTCTCATTGGGCGATCCACCACGCACGATGATATCATTTCTGAAACTGGATGTGATTGCAACGCCGGGGAGTGATTGAATGACTTTAGAAATATCACGGTTGCCTCCGGGATTCCGTTTGATCTCCGCTACCCCAATGTTTCTGATGCTTAGGGGACTCTCTTCTTTCCGTATAAAGGGTTGTGCAGTGACGATCGCTTCCTGCATTTCCAGAGACATCTCCTCCATTTCGATATTGATAAATGTGGCATTGACATTTCTGACCTGCACCTCGTAGATCGTGATGGGTTTATATCCGATAAAACTCACCTTAAGGTTATAAATGCCGGGATTAAGGCCTGTAATGGCGTAATCCCCATTGTCATATGAGGTGCCCCCAATGGTAGTTCCTTCCACTACAATGACAGCATAGGGAATTGGCTCTTTGTTGATGGAATTGGTGACTTTGCCTTTGATGACACCAGCTTGTCCAAAGACTGAGGTTGCGATAAGAAGTAAAGAGAATAGAGTAAGTAATCTGTTCATGGATATCTATGCGCTAAGCGCAGAAAAACAACAGATTGGTCAAATGGTTTAGGCGATGGGTATGGTTTATTATCTTGGATTTCATCACCTTGGATTTCATCACCTTGGATTTCACCATGTAGGGGTTCACCATGTAGGGGTTCAAAATATTGAACCCCTACATGGTGAACCCCTACATGGTGAACCC
>JAWXAW010000125.1:0-7058 GCA_034439675.1 Saprospiraceae bacterium
CCGCCTAAACAGGAACTCCATTCTGCGCTTTTGCCTTGTATTGTCCTTTGCTCTTTCGAATATTGACAGCAACAACTTTGTACTCAGGACACATCGCTTCGCTGTCGCTTACGCTTGAAGTTAGATCATTCATCTTGACTTCTGGAAAGTGGAAGGTGGAGGAAAGAATACCGGGTCTGACTTCGTCTGTAAGATGGGCTTTGACATCGATCTTGCCGCGTGCGCTGATGATGCATACAAAGTCACCTTCATGGATCAGATGATTGGCTGCATCATCGGGATGGATCAATAAGACGTCATCAGTGAGAATCTCCACATTGCCGGTGCGGCGGGTCATCGTACCGCAATTGTAATGCTCCAGCTCCCGATTGGTAGTTAGAATGTATGGATACTCCGCGCCGTGATTGACGATCTCTTCTGATTCTTTCCAGGTGGCCACCTGAAATTTTCCCTTACCACGTTTGAAGGTATCGATATGCAGGATCTCTGTATCCGTGCCATCTGGTTTGACTGGCCATTGTTTGCCATTGTCCCCGAGTTCATCCCATTTGACACCGGCAAAGAAGGGTACTATTTTAGAAATTTCTTCAAGTAAATGAGCAGGATCATAATCAGGTTCCGGATATCCCATCCGCGTCATGATCTCCGCGATGATTTGTCCATCAGGTTTTGTGCCTTCGATGGGTGGTACAACAGCTTGTACTCTCTGAATCCTTCGCTCACCATTGGTAAAGGTCCCGCTCTTTTCAAGAAAAGAAGAAGCTGGCAGCACCACATGTGCAAGTTTTGCTGTCTCCGTCATAAATATTTCCTGCACCACCAGCAGATCAAGCTTGCTCAATGCACTGACCACATGATGTGTATTCGGATCCGTCTGCACATTATCTTCTCCCATCAGCCACATCGCTTTTAGTTTTCCATCAAGTGCAGCATCGTACATCTGCGGGATCTTCAATCCTGCATGCAAAGGAAGTTTTGCATGATAGAAATCCTCGTACAAACGATGATTTTCCGGAAGGGTCACATCAAGATATCCTGCACCCTGGTGAGGTTGACACCCCATATCAGCAGCACCCTGCACATTGTTCTGTCCACGAAGTGGGTTCACTCCTACTCCACGTCTTCCGATGTTGCCGGTGATCATGGCGAGGTCAGCAATAAGCATGACGGTATACGTACCTTGAGAATGCTCTGTCACACCAAGTCCATGAAAAGACATTGCATTTGGCGCTTTGGCATAAGCCATAGCCGCTTGGCGCGCGAGTTCTTTGTTGACACCGGTTATTTTTTCCAGCTCATTAACATCAAGATTGAGAATGTGCTTTTTGAAATCTTCATAGCCTTCTGTACGTCCTTCAATAAAGGATGTGTCCTCTAGTCCTTCCTTGATAATAAAATAAAGTAGCATATTCAGCATCGCCACATTGGTGCCCGGACGCAACTGTAAATGATACGTTGCATACCTGGCCATTTCTGTACGACGGGGATCAATCACAATGGATGTTCCCTTCATGGCAAACTGTTTCATCTTAGCACCGGTGACAGGATGCGCATCAGTCGGGTTTGCACCTATGACCATGATGAGGTTAGTATACTTGAGATCGACTACAGAATTAGTTGCTGCCCCTGTGCCAAATGTCCGCTGCATACCAAGCGCGGTCGGCGAATGACATACACGCGCACAAGAGTCAATATTGTTTGTACCAATGACGGCGCGGATAAATTTCTGCATCAGGTAGTTTTCTTCATTCGTACAACGTGCTGAAGAAATACCCCCGATATAGTCAGGACCATATTCATTTTTAATGGTGGTGAGCTTAGCGGCGATATAATCATATGCTTCATCCCATGTGGCAGGTACAAGCTCCCCATCCTTTCGAATGAGTGGCGTACGCAGACGATCAGGGTGATTGTAGAAAGAAAATGCAAAACGTCCTTTCAGGCAGGTATGTCCCTGATTGACTTCGGCATCATACGGTGCCTGGATTGATTTTACTTTTTTATTGACGACGGCTACATCCAGATTGCATCCGACTCCACAGTAGGTACAGACCGTCCTGATCTTTTCATCCGCCACCACCGATTTCGATTCGAACACATCTGATATCGCAGATGTTGGACATGCTTGTGCACAGGCTCCGCAACTCACACAATCTGATTCAAAAAAGGATTGTTCAAAACCCTTCACAATATGACTGTCAAAACCTCTGCCAGCCATGCTCAGCACAAATTCTCCTTGCACTTCATCACAGGCACGAACACATCTGAAACAATTAATACATTTTGATAAATCAGAAGTCATGTATGGATGACTCTTGTCCTTTTGTTTGTCCAGGTGATTTTTACCAGCCGGATATCGAACATCTCGAATACCTACTCGAGCCGCTACGGTTTGTAATTCACAGTTATTATTGACCTCACAAGTGAGACAATCCAATGGATGATCTGTGAGTACCAGTTCGATTATATTTTTTCGCAACCTGGTGATGCGTTCGCTATCGGTATAGATATACGAATGGGCCATGACAGGCGTATGGCACGAAGCCTGCACTTTAGAAGGGCCATCTTTGGCGAGTGCGACATCGACGCTACATACCCTGCATGAACCAAATGGATCAAGGTTAGGTGCATCGCACAAAGTGGGGACATAGTCCTGACCAAAATGCCTGCGCACAAACTTAAGGATGGTATCTCCTTCTCGGATAGCGTATGACTGGTCGTTGATATATGCTGTGAGTGACATGATGTCTTATGAATTAAAGAACGGTGCAAGTTCTGTTTTAAAATATTTCATGGCATTCTTGACTGGCAGCGGAAGTCCTCCGCCCAATGCGCACAATGAGCCGGTCTCCAACGTCTCGAGGAGATCTTCCATTAGTGTAATGTCTATCTTGTAATCACCTTGTTGCGCTTTGGCAAGCATCTCATATCCGCGCGTGGAGCCCAATCTGCAGGGGAAACATTTTCCACAGCTTTCATGAGCCGTAAACCTGAAGAGATGTTCAAGGTATTGTATGATCGGATAGTCTTCAGGGATACATACTATAGATGCATGCCCCAACAAAAATCCTTCTCTCGCGAATGAATCAAAATCAACCGTCAGCCTGTCCACTTCTGTCACCGGCACTAATCCACCAAGTGGTCCACCGATATGCATTGCTTTTACAGGTTTGCGGAAACCTCCGCCTAAACCATATAAAACATCCGGTAGTGGAGTGCCCATATCGACTTCATAGATCCCCGGTGTATTGAAGTATCCATCAAGGGATATCAATTTTGTGCCTGTAGATTTTTGTGTACCAATAGCAGCGAATGCTTTCCCACCATGCTGCATGATAAACGGCAGGTTGGCGAGCGTCTCCACATTATTGACAACGGTTGGCTTGTTGAACAAACCTTGTTGGGTCGGATACGGCGGACGCACGCGCACTTCAGGACGTTGGCCTTCAATCGAGGAGAGTAACGCGGTTTCTTCACCACAGATATATGCGCCAAGTGCTTTGATCACTTTAAACTGATAATCAAACCCTGAGCCTTGAATATTTTCTCCTAACAGATTTTGATTTTGTAAATCTGCGATAGCTTCGTTGATGATATCCACTGATTCCGGATATTCACCGCGGATATAGACGACACCATATTTTGCTCCGGCTATGTATCCCGCGATCATCATTCCCATCAATAAGGAATGAGGTCGTTCTTCCATGATATATCTATCGGAATATGCACCAGGGTCACCTTCATCCGCATTGCAGACGATAAATTTTGTTTCCTCGGTTTGATTGCGGCAGCTCTCCAATTTAAAGGCCATGGAGAAGCCTGCACCACCTCGACCCCGCAAGCCTGAGTCTTTCAATTCAGCAAGAAGTTGGGAAGCGGGTTTCTGAAGAGCTTCCTTGAATATCTGATAATATTCACTTACAGGGCCATATGGACTAGTCAGTATAGGCGTACCGATCGAACCAACATTATATTTCTCTGCGGTGGTGGTCCGGTCCGATTTGATAGATTCAATCTGATCAATATCGAGGCCGCTGTAATTCTTATTGTCGATATGAAACGAGCTATTTTCATGGCATCTGCCCAGGCAGCACATCTCCCCTATTTCTTCGGGTTTGAAATGATGTCCGAGTTTTTCTTTGAGTGTATCTTGTGTACCAGCGGTCATGCATGCGCTCCCATTGCAGACATATACTTTTTTGCCTTTGTTTTCCGGGCGTAAAAAATCGTAGAAAGAAACTGAACCGTATACATTTGCCTTGCCGACGAGGAAGGAGGCGCTGAGTTTTTCGAGCGTATCAAGATCGGGCGTACCGGTATGACGAGCTGCTATACCGAGTTCTTCAAAAAGATTTTTTTCAAGGCCTTTCCGACCGGACAGTTCGCTAAGATTCTTAGACATTTTCTTTCTTGTTTACCGGGGCCATAGCTTCCGCGAGATCATCTGTCTGCATGCGTCCGGTGTTTGAATACACTGTTAATTTATGGTTTCTGCAAAAAGCCATCAATGTGAGGCCTGCTTCTTCTGCCACATCCACCGCCAGGGAGGAAGGAGCAGAGACAGAGGCAAGATAAGGTATGCCGGCTGATATTGCTTTACTCACAATTTCGAAGGAGATACGGCCGCTGACGGTTAGGCATTTTACCTTGCTGAGGAGGTTACGGTATATCAGGTCACCGATGACTTTATCGACTGCATTGTGCCTGCCGATATCCTCACGTACACTGAGCATAGTGCCATCTATGGTAAACGCACCGGCTGCATGCGTGCCCCCGGATTGTTGAAACGAACTTTGTTGTTCGCTCACCTGATCGAACATATGTCCCACAAGGGCTGGATCGAGGGTCTCTGTATTGATGATCTTGACCGGTGTTTCATCATCAAACGAGGTTTTCCCGCACAATCCGCACGAGGATGCCGACATGACATTGCGGGTTCCTGCAAAATCTTTCAGGACCAGGTGGTCGGGGATCGTGAGGTTAATGGCTGTGATATAGCCGTCTTCGTTGATTCCGGTGGCTTCCAGTTTGGGGTGTATCTCCAGATCCCGGTAGATACTTTCTGAGAAAAGGAGACCTCTGACCAGGTCTTTTTCCTGACCCGGGGTCTGCATGGTAACGGTAAAAGGAATGTTATTGACAGAGATGCTCAGGCCTACCTCGACAGACAGGACGTCCCTGACGGGGGAAAATTTCCCGTCTTTAAAAAAAAGCCCATTGTACTTCTTAACATTCATGTATCTCCTTGAAAACGCAATTTAGACTCTTTCAAATATACTCAAATCCTGCCTCAAATACTGATATCGGGGGAGAAAAACCCCTCCCTTTGCCTGTACATTACTAAAAGAGGACGTCAAACGACCAGTTTGCCGTCCAGGTATTCGTAAGGACTTCAATGCCTGCATTTTACCAAGCAGATCCTTTAAACCCATGAAAGCAGTCATAGTTGGCTTTAGCAGCAAAGAGTATACCCGATTGGAGATCTTTGGAATATATTTAAGGAGATTCTATACTAGTTTTGCCTAAATGAGAAAAACACTAATGGACAAAATTTCCAATTTATACCTATGTAATATCCAATTGTTGAGGAATCTCTGCATCGGGATTACTACATCCCTCACATTGTGTCTTTCTGGAAACGTATTAGCCCAGCATATGAATACAAAACCAGATCCTGAAATTCAGCAACAATGGATTAAAGAAGCACTAACAAAAATGAAGTCTTCTGTTAAACTGGATAAGTTCAAAACCATATCTCCTTCCGTCATACGTCTGGATTCAATCACACGTATCACATACCGGGTGATTAGGGAAGGTTGGATTGAATTTGGTCCCAATGAATGGATCTACATCTTGTTGCATTCAAGTCATGAGACACCTGAAATTGGCGATGTGATCCTGGTGATGGATGATGATTACCAATATTTTGTCAACTACAGCCATGTTTGTGGTGGTATAGTTCACTTCAATTGTGATGAAAATGTAAAGATTACCAGCTCAGATGACTTTATCAGGTATTTCAAGGAGGACATTGATTTGAGCTCGTTGAAAAAATTAGAGCTAAAGTAAATTCAACTGGCCAAAATTCATTTTACAAAAAGGCAAATGGTCATTTGGATTTAGCCATGAGGGTCAACCTCCGTATTCGATTTCCAGACATAGCTGTTATCTTCAAGTACCTCCTTCCCCCAGACCGGTACTTGGTGCTTGATCTGTTCCACGATGTATTCACAAGCCTTTATCGCCTCTGCGCGGTGTACTGCTGAAGTGAAAACAAACAGGCTTATCTCACCTGCCATTACCATGCCCAGGCTATGGTAGATATGTAGGCAAGTGAGGGGATAGGCGGCGAAGGTGGCCTCCCGGATTTCATGAAATTTGAGCTCAGCCATCTCGGGATAGGCAGTGTATTCGATGGCGGTGACTGTCTTGCCGTCGATCATGTCATTTCTGACCTGGCCAAGGAAGATGCTGTGGGCACCGATGTCCATTTTGGTGCTGTGGGAAGCAATAGACTTGGCTACAAACTCCGGAGAGATCGGGCCATCGATGAAGACTTTTTTGGGTTTCTTTTCTGTCATTTCTACTTCAAAACTACAGATAACTTACATGCCGATAACCACACCAACAAATGGCTGGATCATAGCCTCTTTAAACTCAATCCTGTTGAATGGAAAATGATGGTACAATCCTCCATACACGCACTCAAGAAACAAAGTATAGGGATTATCCGCCCAGGTTTCCTTTACACGCTTAACGGACACAAACGTAACCATCCGCTTTCGACATCTTTTTAGATATTACGAGACTTCGTAGTTAGTTTAATTTATTCAGCTCGACGATACTCACCTACAAGAATCAAGTTCTCGTTTTTCCTTATCGTTCACCACCCAGGGAGTTTCCCCCCAACGCAGTACTTCGACTTCGCTCAGCATACACATTCGGTGGTTTAATGGCTGCTCCTGAAAGTCGTCTGCAGAAGGCCAGTTCCTTTGTTAATGATAATGATTCCCCTGCTCGGTTCGCTCGGCTTCGGCTTTCGTCTTATCATCCCTAAA
>JAWXAW010000126.1:0-7404 GCA_034439675.1 Saprospiraceae bacterium
CGTTTATATGTTTAAATGTATAAAGGCATAAACTTATAAACGCACAACCTTATAAACGCATAATCTTATAAACTTATAAACCCATAAGCTTATAAGCCCATAAACGCATAAACTTGTAAACACATAAGCTTATAAGCCCATAAGCTTATAAACGCACAACCTTATAAACGCATAATCTTATAAACTTATAAACACATAAGCCCATAAGCTTATAAACGCACAAACATATAAACCCATAAACCCATAAACTTATAAACGCATAAACTTATAAACCCATAAGCTTATAAGCCTATAAGCTATAAGCCCATAAGCTCTCATTCTATCGAATCATCTTTAATATCTTCCGGTACTCCCTTCTTTGTAATAAAAATGGAATAGAAGATCGATCCGGAGATACACACGAGGATCACGCCGAGGGAGATTAAGACCATGGTTTGCTTATCGATCCAATGACTGATCCAATGTTCGGCGAGCATTTTAACGCCGATGAATACCAGGACGATGGCTATACCCTGTTGGAGATAATCAAATTTAGAAACCGCACCGCGTAACAGGAAAAATAGAGACCGCAGGCCCAGGACAGCAAAAATATTAGAGGTATAGATGACGATCTTATCCCTCGAAATACCCATGACAGCGGGGATAGAATCAAGAGCAAAGACAAGGTCAATTGCCGCCAGCATGATCACCACCACAAACAACGTGGTGTAGCGTTTTTTACCATTTTCAATCACCGAAAATTTTCCATCCCCATCATGCTTGGCAAGGGGTAACACTTTGTTGAGATACTTAAACAATTTGGTATCGTGCGGATCAAATTCTTCGTCCTCAGAGGAGGTGAACATCTTATAGCCTGTGTAGACCAGAAAGGCGCCAAACAAATACAAGATCCAGCTAAAACGATCTACCAGCGCCACCCCCACTGTGATAAAAATCACTCTGAAAACGATCGCCATCAAAATGCCAATCAGCAATACCCTTGGGATGTGTTTGGCCTTGACGGAGAAAGAGGTAAAAATCAGGATGAACACAAAAATATTGTCAATGGAGAGGCTCCATTCCATCAGGTACGCGCTGATATATTCAAATGCGATGATCTGGCCATTTTCAATCCACATAAAGATGAAAAAGCCAAGGGCGAGTGCTACCCAAAAAAAAGTCTGGTAAAGGGCCTGGCGGATGGTGATGATTTGGTTCTTTTTACTCAAAAGGCCAAGGTCAAACGTCAGCGCAAGGACCAGAAGGATTCCAAAAACGACAAAGGTGATCTGATCAGGATTCATGAAAAGGTATTAAAAGGACAAAGATATCCGAACGGGGCGAAAAACGCGTGAATACTGAGGCGGGACAGGATATGTAATTTAGTCGCCCGGGTATGCAAATTCCTTTAAAGGTTAATATAAGTATAACATACTGTAAATCAAACGTATATAAAACATCAAAAGAAATGTATCCCTTGGCAGTGTGGATTCTACCCCGCTATCTCTTGACAAGTACTATATTTTACCCCTAATTTGGTCTTTTGTCTTTACAAACAGGAAGACCAGCTGTGGAATTATTTACAGACGCGAACCGTTTCAAAGACTTTATAGGCTAACGCATGGGGCAAACTGGCAGTTATCATCTTCTCATCCAGAAACTGGATGCTTTCACAAGACGGTATTATCTCAATAAAATGATCAGGGGGAGCCTGATCACTGTAGGAGCCGTATTGGCTGTATTCCTCGCCTACAATCTGCTGGAGCACCAGTTTTATTTCAGTAGCGGCACACGACTGTTATTACTCCTATCCTTTATCGGCATGTCAATGGCCAGTCTGGGCTATTTTGTGCTTTGGCCGGCAGCTCAGTATCACCGGCTTGGAAAAGTGATTTCACACGAACAGGCGGCCACGATCATCGGAAATCATTTCGGCCATATCCAGGACAAACTGCTCAATGTCCTGCAGCTCAAACGCCAGGCTGATGAGGTCCAAGGAAATACCGAACTCCTTTTTGCCGGTATCGAGCAAAAAACAAAAGAGATCGAACTGGTCCCGTTTAAGGCAGCCATTGATCTCGGCAAAAACAGAAAATATCTTCGGTATGCATTGCCTCCGCTGCTGCTCTTATTAGTATTGCTAGTCGCTGCACCGAGCATCATCAGGGATAGTACTGACCGCTTGATCCATACCAATAAGATTTATGAGCGCAAAGCACCATTCCGGTTTGTGGTCAATACCGACCAATCGCTCTCTGTAGTGCAATACGAAGACTTTGACCTCCGGATCACGACGGAAGGCAGCATGGTGCCGGCAGAAGTGTATATCGAGATCGACAATTATTCATACCGGATGCGCAAAGATGGCGCTGATGCCTTTTCGTACCATTTTAAAAATGTACTCGAAGACACGCCGTTTAAAATCTATGCCGGTCCAGTGTCATCACAGGAAATGATGTTAAGTGTGATCAAGAAACCCGGTATCCTTACTTTCGATATCGGACTTGACTATCCTTCCTATACCGGTCGTAAGGATGAAGACCTCAGAAATATCGGAGACCTCGTAGTTCCTGAGGGAACCCAGCTGACCTGGGATATACAGGCCGCACATACAGAAGCCCTTGATGTCTTTTTTGAAGGTGCCTCTTCAAAAAAAGAAGCTGAGCGCCGGAGTGAGGACCGGTTTATTGTAAAATCAAGAGCCACCAAAGACGGCCGTTATACCATATTCCTCAACAACAGCCTACTGCCACAGCCTGATAGTGTGCAATACAGCATTCGTGTGGTCCCTGACCGTTATCCGGGGATCCGTGTTGAATCGTTTACGGACAGTCTGCAACAGGACATGGTTTACTTCGCCGGTAATGTTGATGATGACTATGGCATCCGAACCCTCACCTTTCAATATGAACTGCTGGACGAAAAAGGAAAATTAAAGGAAGTCAAAACCCAGGGATTGGGCGTACCACATCCTACGCAATACTCCTATACACACAGTTTTGACATCAAGACACTTGCATTGCAACCTGGTGAGCAGGTGCAATATTATTTTGAAGTGCATGACAATGACGGTATCCATGGAAGTAAGGCCAGCCGCACCCCTGTCATGCAATACCGTAAACCAACGGCAGAAGAATACGCTAAAAAAGAAAAAGAAAATAATGCGCTCATTCAGCTGAACCTTGAAAAGTCGCTGAAAGAAACCCGTGACCTGCAGGAAGAAATGAAACGTCTGAAAGAAAAACTCATGCAGGAAAAGAAAGCAGAGTGGCAGGACAAAAAAGAAATTGAAAAACTGATCGAGCGTCATCATTCTTTACAAAAAGAGATGCAGGAGGCTGTTGAAAAATTCCAGGAGAACCTTCAAAACCAGGAAGAACATAACAAGCCAAGTGAAGAATTGCAGGAGAAGCAGGAGAAAATGGAAGAGCTCATGAAAGAACTCGGCAGCAAGGAAATGGAAGAGCTCATGAAAAGGATGGAGGAACTCCTAAAGCAACTGGAAAAAGAAGGCGCCATTGATATGATGGAACAAATGGAGTCAAATGATGAGGAGCTTGAAAAAGAACTTGACCGGGTACTCGAAATGGTGAAAGAGCTCGAAGTGGAAGTAGGTATGGAAAAGGCCATCGAAAAGCTGGAACAAATGGCTGAAAAAGAGGATACCCTCAGCAAGGAAACCGAAGAAGAAAAGAAAGACAACGAAGACCTGAAAAAGGAGCAGGAAGAACTCAATAAGGAGTTTGACGAACTTCAAAAAGACATGAAAGACCTTCTGAAGAAGAATGAAGAACTGGAGCGTCCGAAAAACATGGAAGGCGCTGATGAGCAGATGGAGAAGATAGATCAGGACATGGAAAACAGCAAGGAACAGCTCGAGCAAAAGCAGAGTAAAAATGCTTCCAAGTCACAAAAGAATGCCGCCCAACGCATGAAGGACATGGCGTCTCAGATGAGTGCACAGATGGAGCAGGGAGAGCAGGAACAGATGGAAGAAGATATGGCGATGCTTCGCCAGTTGCTTGAAAACCTGGTCACACTGTCTTTTGACCAGGAACATTTGATCAATGATTTCACTTCTACAGAAGTAACGACGCCGCGATATGTAACGCTTGTACAAGAGCAATTTAAGATCAAGGATGATTTCAAAGTGGTGGAGGATACGCTACATGCATTGAGCAAGAGAGTGACCCAGATAGAGAGTTTTGTACACGAGAAAGTATCGGATATCAACTTCAATCTAAAGAAGAGTCTTGAGCAACTGGAAGAACGGAATAAAGTCATTTCGAGCGACCATCAGCAGCGTACGATGACTTATCTGAACGATTTGGCACTAATGTTGAGTGAAGTGATGAGTCAGATGCAACAGCAAATGGCCAGTAAGATGCCTGGAAGCCAGAATTGCAAAAAACCTGGTGGAAAGAGTTCAGGTAAGAGTGGTAGAGTCCCAATGGATAAGATAACTCAGGGGCAGCAAGACCTAAACGGGGAGATGAAGAAGATGTCAGAGCAGATGAAAAAAGGAGATCAGGGTAAAATGAGTAAAGAGTTTGCCCAGATGGCGGCCAAACAAGCTGCTCTTCGTAAAGCACTGAAAGACCTGGGACAAGAAAAGAAAGAGCAAGGCAAGGGATTGCCAGAGCTGGACAACATCGCAGAAGAAATGAACAAAATCGAAATTGATCTGGTCAACAAACGGCTTAACAATGAAACCCTGAAACGCCAGCAGGATATCACTACCCGATTGCTGGAAGCTGAAAAATCAGATCGTCAGCGTGACCAGGATGAAAAGCGCCAGGCTGAAACGGCCATGCAGCAAAAACGCTCTATGCCGCCTGCCCTTGAACAGTACATTCGTCAACGCGAAGCAGAAATAGAACAATACAAATCTGTATCTCCCGATCTGAAACCATATTACAAGTTCCTGGTCGAAGAGTATTACCAATCGTTGAAAAATTCAAATTGATCCGCTCATCACTATACGTGCAGAAATATTGAAACTACCCTCTCATCCCAGCTGTATCTGCGAGGTTGAAACCTTTGTCAGGGACCTGGTGGAACGTTTGCATATTGATGAAAATCTGTATCCGAACATTCTCATCTGCCTGACCGAAGCTGTCAACAATGCAATCGTCCATGGTAACCGTCTCGATGAGCAAAAGGAAATCCAGGTTTCCTGCCACGAAAAAGAGCACGAACTCCAGTTTATCATCTCGGACGAAGGAAATGGTTTTGACCCCTTCAAGTTACCTGATCCCACCAGTAAAGAGCTGATCGAAACGGAAGGCGGACGAGGTGTTTTCCTGATGAAGCAGCTGACAGATGAGATTCATTTTCTGGACCATGGCCGCACAGTGAAATTGATGTGGCGGATTTGATTCCTGACTGGCCCGAAACGGAAGAAGACGAAACCGGCATTTTTTTTACCTCAAATGATGTTGCGTTTGAACCCAGTGATCCGGAGCGTCTGATTCATTGGATCCTCCACACGATTGAAGCGGAAGGGCACGAACTCCACAGGATGGATATTATCTTTTGTTCTGATGCGTTTTTACTCGAGATCAACCGCGATCACCTCGATCATGATTACTATACAGATATCATCACCTTTCCACTCAATGATCATCCCCTCATAGCCGAAATTTATATCAGCACCGATCGCGTGCAGGAAAATGCGGCAGGGCTCCATATCCCTTTTGAAGAGGAGTTACTTCGAGTGATGATACACGGTGTATTGCATCTATGTGGATATGATGATCATGAAGAGGAGGATATACGGGTGATTCGTAGTAAAGAAGAGATGTATCTTGGGAAGCTAAGTGGTGGGCGTGAGTTGTGAGGCGTGAGGCGTGAGGCGTGTCGTAGCAAAGCGGAGATCACGCCATCATGAAATGTTCTAGCGATAAGAGCGTGAGACGATGTAATGTCCAATAATGATCTTTGTGCATTTAACCCCCTAACCCCTGAAAAGGGGACCAGCGTGAATCCTTGCCCCGTCGGGGCAAAAGGTTAGTAAGTAGCAAAGTCCAATAATGCTCCATGCGCCGTAGGTGCATAACTTCTGTAACTTTGGAGGAATCTGTTGTGTATTAGATAACAGATACATGCATATGCAATATGATGTAACCATTATCGGCGGAGGAATTGTCGGGCTGGCAACAGCCTGGAAGATTCAGGTGGCGCATCCGGGCATCAGATTGGTGGTGTTAGAGAAAGAAACGGCTGTGGCGACTCATCAGACAGACCGAAACAGTGGTGTCATACATTCTGGGATCTACTATAAACCGGGCAGTGCTAAAGCTATCAATTGTGTGAAGGGATATGGCATGTTGCTGGATTTTTGCAGGCAGTATGATATTCCTTTTGAGCTGTGTGGCAAGATCATCATCGCAGGTGATGAAAAACAAATACCAACCCTGAAAGGGATCTATCATCGTGGTATAGAAAACGGGCTGCAAGGAATCCGGATGATCGATGCACAAGAAGCGAAAGAAATAGAACCCTGGTGTCACGCTGTCAAAGGCATATGGGTTCCTCAAGCTGGGATCATTGATTACAGGGTGGTGGCCAATAAGCTGGTTGAGCTGATAAAAAAGCAAGGAGGAGAGATCATAACCGGGTTCAGGGTTGACAACATCACTGAGGAAAATGATTCGATTAAAATAACAAGTGACAATAGGCGTATAGTCAGTAAAATGGCCATTGGATGCGCAGGCCTGTATGCTGATCATCTTGCGAAGATGGCTGGTCTTAAGCCGCCCCATAAGATTGTTCCGTTCAGAGGTGAGTTTTATGCATTGAGCCCTGAAGCCAATAAGTTGGTCAGAGGCCTTATCTATCCGGTGCCGGATGTTAACTTTCCATTCCTCGGTGTACACCTGACAAAACGGATAGATGGTGGTGTTGAAGCTGGACCTAATGCAGTACTTGCCTTTCGAAGAGAAGGATACAAACATCTCGATGTACATGTAGGTGAACTTTCAGAAGCCCTGGTATATCGTGGTTTTCAAAAGCTTGCGATGAAACACTGGCGGAAAGGCATGGATGAGATGGTCCGTTCGTTTTCGAAAAAGGCTTTTCTGAAAAGTCTGCAGGTACTTGTACCCACCTTGGCTATGAAGGATATAAGCCGGAGCAGAACTGGTGTGAGAGCACAAGGCCTTGATAAAAACGGGAACCTGGTGGATGATTATGTGATCCTGCAGCAGGAACGGATGATTCATCTTTGTAATGCGCCGAGCCCTGCGGCGACGTCGTGTCTGTCGATCGGAGAATATATATGTGATCTTGCGATCACGAAGATCTCCGCCTTGTCAAGATGAGAGGTGAAAGATGCTTCTAGGCCTTCCCTTTCGCAGCCCTCTGACTCCCTGTTTCTATCGAATCCAGGGAGAACCCCTTCGCGCAGGCCGGGTGAATAAAAAG
>JAWXAW010000127.1:0-4828 GCA_034439675.1 Saprospiraceae bacterium
AGCCCGGTGCGTTCCTTACAGGTCATTGATGGAGTTGACAACCAGGCGCCGGGGTTGAATTTTTCATTAGGCAATTTCTTAGGTTCTTCTGAACTGGATGTACTGAAAGTGGATATAGTCGTCGGAGCCAGCGGAGCTTATTATGGGCCTAATGCCTTCAATGGAGTCATCAGTATGGAAACGAAGAATCCTTTTATTCACAAAGGCCTCTCGGGTATGGTGAAAGCCGGACAGCGCAATCTACTGGAGGGTTCTTTCCGATATGCTGACGCATTAAAGAATAAAAGCGGGTACGATGTGTTTGCCTACAAACTTAATTTTTTCGCTTTCCGCGCAGATGATTGGGAAGCAGAAAACTATGATCAAGTCACCGAAGCTCGCAAGATTGTACCCGATGATAACCCGGGCAGATATGACGCCGTCAATATTTATGGAGATGAATATTATCCGCTTGCTGATGTCACCAACAGTGATGCCCACCTGATATCAGATCCGGGAATTGGAACCTTTTACAGGACCGGCTACAAAGAGATAGACCTGGTCGACTATGATACACGCAATATCAAAGCCAATGCCGCATTTCATTTCAGGACCAACCCGGGAGCTGGCATTGAATCCCCGGAACTCATTCTATCCTCCTCATTTGGTTCCGGAACAACAGTCTATCAAGGTGATAACAGGTTTAGTCTGAAGGATATTCTCTTTTTTCAAAACAGAATCGAATTCAGAAAACGGGATAAATATTTTATCCGCGCATATGCGACCAATGAAGATGCAGGCAGTTCTTATGATCCTTATTTCACTGCCTTACGCTTGCAGGAGCAAACCAAAAATCCAACAGACTGGGCATTGGATTACAGGCGTTTCTGGAAAGGTATTGCCAACTATCCCAGAGAAATGCGGGAATTAGGCTATCCGGTGCCAGTCTATGATCCAATTACCTTCACCACAAGTTTTGATATCCCGGCTGCCGAACAGTGGCTCGTCGATTATAATGATTCGCTCAAGATCTGGCATACACTGGCTGAAGCTTTTGCCAATACCCAAAACCAACATATCGAAGAGGGCATCTCAGATTTCCTTTTTCCTGGAACAGCTCGATTTGATAGTACATTTCAGGACATCACCAGTCGATACAACAATCAGGAAAGAGGTACACGGTTTTATGACAAATCTGCATTGTACCACGTGCATGGCGAATATACATTCACCCCTCGTTTCATATCAGAGATAAGAATCGGTGGAAACTACCGCTTATATGCACCCGAATCTGCAGGCACCATTTTTTATGACAGTACGGAAGCAATCAGAAATTCAGAGTTTGGTTTTTATACGGGACTTCAAGAGAAATTTTTCGACAATACGCTGATCGCCTCGGCGACGCTGCGCCTTGATAAAAATGAAAACATGAACTGGATCCAGACACCCGCAGCAAGTCTCGTATACAAAGCGGCAGAAAATACTTTTTTGCGACTCTCCTTCTCCAGTGCGCTCAGAAACCCAACTTTATCTGATCAGTATCTTGATCTCAATGTCGGTCCGGCCACCCTGGCAGGGCACATAGGAGCCGTAGACAGCCTGGTTACGATTCCATCTTTTCTGGATGGGCTCAACACCCTCAACTGGGATACGTTGGATTACTTTAGTATAGATGCCATTCGTCCTGAAAAGGTGAATACCATTGAAATAGGGGCCAGAACCAGCCTGTTCAAATCTTTATTCGTTGACATGAGTTATTATCGCAATTCTTATCAACACTTTCTCGGCTATCAGCTTGGCATATCGACTGAACTGGACCTAAACTCACCTCCGCCTGTTTTCCCTGAAAACACGGTTGTTTACAGATATTCAGCCAATTCAAAAACCAAAGTCAGAACGCAGGGCTTCAGCATTGGGTTAAACTATTACCTGTCTCAGATCTTCACCCTCAATGGAAACTATAGTTTTAACGAACTCACCAAAGTGGATGAAGATGATCCGATTATTCCAGCCTATAATACCCCAAAACACAAGTTCAATCTGGGGTTCTCCGCAAGGGAATTCAGCCTATTCGATATGGATCTCTTCAAAAAAATGGGTTTCAGTGTAAATTATAAGTGGGTGGAAGGTTTCCAATTTGAAGGCTCACCACAATTTACCGGCTATGTGCCTACGTACGACCTCCTGGATGCGCAAGTCAGTATCGATCTGGATCGAATAAATACGACACTCAAAATTGGTGCTTCAAATATTTTAGATAATAAACACTTTGAAACGTACGGAGGGCCGTATATTGGTCGTCTGGGTTACATAAGTTTGCTATACGATTTTAGAAAAACCTAATTAATCCATTTCATTCATCTTAAAACTTTAAAAATTATGAGGAGATTTTACTTTGCTACCCTATTTCTTGGTTTGACTTTTGTTGCCACAACCCAGGTTCCTTTTCTTGAAGAGGTATTTGACAATGTGACCGTAACGCCCAACCAAATCTATGGTGTAAATGCAACTATCCTGGCCTTTCCTGTCGTAGGACAAGCAATCCCACAGCCCTTGATCATGGATGTCTATCAGCCAGTGGGTGATGCAGCTGCACTCAGACCACTTGTCATTTTTTGGCATACAGGAAACTTCTTACCACATCCTCAGAATGGCAATATCGGAGGAACCCTGCGCGACAGCTGCGTAGTAGAAATATGCAAAAGGTTAGCCCGCTCAGGCTATGTAGCTGCTTCTGCAGATTACAGATTGGGTTGGAATCCGGTGGCCGTTTCAAAAGACGAAAGAGTACTCACCCTGATCAATGCAGCCTATCGCGGCGTACAGGATGCTAATACCTGCGTTCGTTTCTGGAAAAAAACGGTTGTTGAATTAGGTAATCCATTCCGTATTGACACCAACCGTATCGTCCACATGGGTGAAGGTACAGGCGGTTATGTCGGACTCAATGTAGGCGCACTTGATGCATATGTCAAGATCCCGACAGCTTCTAACGGTAAATTCCTGCTTTCTGATGGTATTGGTGGTTTTGTGCCAATGATTCTTGAAGGCGTGAATGGCGATATCGAAGCTAAAAAAGTCGGTATCAATCCAGGTATTCCATTCCTTCCATTCCCTGTTGGAGACACCCTTTGCTATCCAAACCATACTGCTTACAGTTCCAAGTTTGCTGCTGCCGTCAACCTTGGTGGCGCTATCGGTGACTCTGCATGGGTGGATCCGGGACAACCACCTGTGATTTCCATCCACACACCTTATGATCCATTTGCACCATACAAAGAAGGACTTGTACTAGTTCCGGTAAATCCGCCGCTCGAAGTTGTGGAAGTACAGGGATCCTACCTGGTAAGTTACCTGGCCAATCTGTATGGCAACAACCTCTCCATCAATCCTACCAATGAAACCTCTCTTCAATATGAGGTTACTGACGTGGCCAATGCAAAAAATGATGGCCTCGAGGGTTTATTTCCAATCTACGGTACAGGCGGTCCATTTGACAGCTCACCATGGCAATACTGGGATCCTGCAACTAACGTAAACAGCGCAACTGGTTACCTGACAAACCCAAATATGACCAGGGAAAAAGCACATGATTTTATCGACAGTATCATGGCTTATGTGCTGCCGCGTCTCTACTCTACGATGGACCTGTCCGAACTGACCAGCACAAATGAAATCATCAGTGTAGATGATATTAAAATGGTAACCTATCCTAACCCTGCTTCAGTAGAGATCTTTATTGGTGTCAACAAAGACTACCCTATCCGCAGCATCGGTGTTTATGATCTTAAAGGTTCCCTGGTTGATTTCCAATCAGGTATCAATAGCAACTATTATACGCTGAAAGTCAACAAATACCTGCCTGGCCAGTATATTCTCCAATTCCAGTTTGACCAAGGGATTGCAGCACGCCAGATCGTAGTCAAATAAAATTTCGGTCAGTTCCTAGACCTAAAAAGTCGAAAAAAGCCTGCAGTTGATTCCGACTGCAGGCTTTTGTTTTTCAAATGCCTTTGCCAGATACTATCTTTGGCTTTACGATGCAGTTTTTATATCCGGCTTTCCTGTGGGCGTTGACCGCACTCTCCATACCCATTATCCTTCACCTCTTCTATTTCAGACGGTATAAAAAGGTATATTTCAGCAACTTACGTTTTCTACGTGAAGTAAAAGAAGAGACCTCTGCACGTAACCGGCTGCGCAATCTGCTGATCCTGCTGGCCAGGCTTTTGGCAATGGCTTTTATCATACTCGCCTTTGCACAACCCGTAATTCTGCTCAATGATTCCATCAAAGCCGGAATCAGGAAGGTGAGCGTATTTGTAGACAATTCATTCTCGATGCAATCTTTTGGCAAGGACCTGTCCCTTTTTGACCGGTCAAGACAAAAGGCTAAGGAAGTGATTTCAGGCTATGGTCAGGAAGACCGTTTCCAGGTCCTTGGACACGAACTTTCCCCCTCCCAGAATCTATGGATCAGCAGGGATGAAGCACTAGTGAGGCTGGAAGAAATGGATTATACCGCGCTGGTCAAGCCGCTGTCAATTATCGCAGGCAGACAAAAACAATCCTTCGCAAGAGAAGAGGGCAACCCGGTTTCGTGGATGATATCAGACTTTCAAAAGTCAATCTTTGATCTCCCGACGACTGACAGTCTTCACACGATCAATCTCCTTCCCATGGTAGGAGTCCAAGAGAAAAATGTAGCTATTGACAGTGCCTGGTTTGAATCACCGGTACAGACCCTAAATCAAACCTCAGCTCTGCTTTTCTCTGTGCACAACTATGCTGCAGAGGATGCGGACAACATACGCGTTGTCATCGATCTGGATGGACAAGAACGCCCGGA
>JAWXAW010000128.1:0-10418 GCA_034439675.1 Saprospiraceae bacterium
ACTCACGCCTCACAACTCACGCCTCACAACTCACAACTCACCACTCACAACTCACAACTCACAACTCACGCCTCACAACTCACAACTCACAACTCACAACTCACAATTCACAACTCACAACTCACGCCTCACGCCTCACAACTCACAACTCACAACTCACAACTCACAACTCACGCCTCACAATTCACAATTCACACACTTCTCATGGACCCTTGGTCGCCAAAGCCTTTGAATGTGAATAACATTTCATTCAAAGTGCGAAGGAGGCTTACGCTCTCGCATTAAGCGCGTAGCTTTGAAGGCTATGACCGAAATGACCGATAAGTTTGAATGCCTCATACAAGGTTTGCTAGATGATGAATACGGCATGGTCGAAGATTTTATTTCTCCACCCTTTGTAGCAAGGTTGAGAAACAAACTTCTGGCGAGATTAGCTGCGGGCAAAATGTCCAGAGCCGGAGTAGGGCAACATGCTTCATTCCAGGAAAACAATGCTGTGCGCAGGGATGAAATCAGCTGGATCGAAGATGATCATAGTGACGCCGATGAAGAGGCATATTTCCGTGTGTTCTGGGATTTTTTAGCCTATCTCAATGATAGTTGTTACACTGGCTTGAATGCTTTTGAAAGCCATTATGCCCATTATAATCTTGGAAGCTTTTACAAAAAACATCGCGATCAGTTTAAAACGGATTCCGGTCGTAAATATTCCATCGTGTTATATCTCAATGATCTCTGGCTGGAAGGAGATGGCGGCCAATTGGTAATCTATCGAAAGGATGATCAGGTATCTGTCTCACCCCAGGGAGGCAAAGTTGTGTTTTTTCAAAGTGATAAAAATGAACATGAAGTGCTTCCATCCACCCGACCCAGGATGAGTATAGCAGGATGGATGAAAAGAATATAATATAATTTACAATTGATGATTGACGATTACTTCCTATTCACAACTCACAACTCATACTTCGACTGGTTCGACCTGCATTGCCACAACCTTTTTCTACAACTCACCAACCTTCCGCTCAGCACAAGCAAGCTTCACAACTCACAAATTCACCACCACAAACGCTACCGCCGCTGCCGCAAAAATCAACCCATATCCGATTAATATATTCTTCCGCATCTCTTTGCTACTCGCCCAGAGTGCTATAGCAAACTTGGCGATGGTGTTAGAAAGTGTTGCAATCAAAATGGCATTCTGCGCAGTAGTGACCGAGATCGTACTAACAGACATTTTAGAAATGGAAATAGAGATCGCATCTACATCCGAAGCACCCGCAATCGCACTGGTAATAAAGATCCCCTGATTGCCTAAATATTCATTGGCAAAGGAGATCACCAGGAGAATAGCCACATACAATACACCAAACAGAATAGCATTGGTCATTTCGAGTGGTTTGCCCAGCGGTAGATTTGTTTCTGATTTATTGTCCTTTTTATTCAGTACATAAAAGTAAACGGTGGCTCCGGCTGCGGTGAGAAAAAGTATACTCAGGGGAAGTATCAATCCGATCAGCAATGTTTTGTTGAAAAGAAATACCCATAAAAAAACACGCACGACCATAATGGTACATGCTGCGAGAATAGCCGATGTATACAACGAATTGAGTGCATGCTCTTCCTTGCTCTTTTTTGAAAAAACCCAGGTCACCATCGTGCTTGACACTAGTCCACCCACGATGCCCGTGAGGAGTATTCCTTTGTTAGCTCCAAGGATCCGCATAAGCAAATACCCCAGAAATCCAATGCCGGAAGTGAGGATAATAACCCACCCGATTTCGCGTGGATTGATGACCTCATACGGTCCGTAATTTTCGTTTGGTAGAAATGGAAATATCAATAAAGCCACTACCACAAACCTGACCAATGCGTAGATTTCCTCCTGCGTGATACGGCCGATCATATTCATCAACTGCATCTTTGATGACAGGATGACCAGCACGATCACGGTGATCATCAGGCTTATTTCAATATACCCCACAAAGGTCAGCGCACCAAGTAACATGGTCAGAAGGGCAGCCAGCTCCGAGGTACTACCAATATCCCCTTTGCTAGAGGTGATCCAATATGAAATCCCGGTCAATATCATCACTGCCAGCATAATCATTACAAATATCCAGGGAGACAACAGAAAATGGAGCGCAGCTCCAGTAAACCCCGTAAGAGCCAACAGGACGAAAGTCCGGATCCCCGCAAATACATGTTCTTTCTTGACCAGGGCGGAATGTTCCCGCTCAAGGCCCAATAGCAATCCAATCCCGCATGCCACAAGCAGGCGGATAAACAAATCCAGCTGGGTTACCTTAAACTCAACGGTATCAATGATATAATGGTCCATTCCTTCTTAATCCAGTACTTCTGTATCTAAACTCGTGCCACTCAGGCAGAAATGCGCTCCTAATTTAAGGCTTTCGGGCCAGGGCCCACAAAGACATTTAGTGGCTTGTCCGTAAACCGAAATGAATCTGCATGGTTTAAATACCATATCTTAAGACAATGAATACGGAACAATACGACTCCCTCCTCCAGGCCATTGAAGCCCTCAGGACGCAAGGCTATACCGAAGACTTCAATCTCAAGGCTAACTGTCTTGACTGCCGTGATGCAACCATCCAGTTACATCCCCATGATTTTGATATCGATAAAGTATTTCGATTCTATGGCCCTTCGGATGTGGATGATGAGAGCATTCTTTATGCGATCTCTTCTGAAAAACATGATCTGAAAGGTATTCTGGTTAATGGCTATGGTGTGAGTTCAGATCCGTTGACGCAGGATATGGTAAACAAACTGGCATAGCGTATCGTCAACTTGAGTGCATTGTTGGAACAAATAGTTCGACTTCGGTCATTTATCTAATGCCGCTCGATTTAAGTGTCAGGTCATTCCAATAAATAAGAAAGAAGCGTTGATGTACCCTCACCAACGCTTCTCCCTTGCCTTCTAAACCTATAAGCATATAACCTATAAGCATATAAACCTATAAACTCATAAACTCATAAACCTATAAGCTTATAAGCTTATGCGGTTATAAGCTTATGCGGTTATATACTAGAACCTAAACCCTATCCTCCCAAAATAATACGCCCCATCACTCCCCATCTGCACTGAATCATTAAATCCACCCTGATCGGTCCATCCATCAAACTGAGGTGTAGGATATACATTAAACAGGTTGTTGGCTCCAACGGTGATTTTAAAACGTTCATTGATGGAGTATCCGATGTTAACATCTGCTGTAAGTGCAGCCTCATACGTATCTGTCGCCACTGCATACAATGCGTCCGCTTCAGCCTGATTAGTTGCAGGTGTATCCACCCATTGGAAATCCTGGATGATCACATCACTGAATTGTGTGAGGTTGACACCAAAATCAAATTTTGAAAGCGAATACCCAATCCCGAGACTAAACTTATAATCAGGAGCCGCGGCTTCAAGATATGCCTGGGAGAAAGGCCCGAAAAATGTAAATGGATTCAGATCCCCATTGTGAATTTCCTCAATCGTCAGATCATTGAGATTGCCTGCAAGGCTCAGGGTAAGCTTGCTGTTGCTAAACACTTTCGTATACCCCAGTACAATGTCTACGCCCTGCGTTTTGGTGTCAACTCCATTGGCAAAAAACTGGGCGACATCCACACCAAGTCCAAGTCCTGAAGCATCAAAGTTGTCAGTCAGTATGATCCTGTCTTCAACAGAAATCGAATACCCGTCAATGGTAGCGGTGAAAGAACCGAGGGATAGCGTGAATCCAACGCTGGCATTAAACGAAGTTTCTTCCTGCAACGGACCGATACCAAATGCTCTGGTCACTGTGCTTGTATTTGAAGAGAGAAGCGATGGAAGCGATTCGCCGGCTACAAAGTTGTTGAAAATGAGATTGTAATGTAGCTGTGCCAGTGATGGTGCACGGAATCCTGTGGACACCGAACCACGTACTGATATTTTATCATTGATCAGATATCGGCTGGCCGCTTTCCAGTTGAAGGTGCTGCCAAAATCACTATAGTTTTCATAGCGGAGGGCTGCGCTCACCAGAAAAGGATCCGTGATGTTGAGTTCACCATCAAGGTATAAACCAAGATTGGTTCTGCCGCGATCTACAACATTGGCTGGACTATATCCGGGAAATCCTTGTGATCCCCCTGGCAAGGCATCTCCATTAAGATCAATAGCGGGCTGTTGATTGATGGGATCGATGATCGGTCTTCCATTGTTATCATATAGTGCATAAGAAGCTTCTTCGCCGGCAAAGATTTCAAACTGCTCGGTCCTGTATTCAAGTCCATATGCCAGGTTAAAGCCGGATACGATTTCTTCAAAATACTTGCTGAAATCAAGTCCTGTTACATTCTGTGAAAGACTGTGTCCTCCTGCATCAAAGTCTGTAGGCGAAGCATCTTTCATCGATGCATTGTTGCTGCCCTTGATATAATAATGAAATAGGTTGCTGCCAAAGGTATTGCTGAAATCTGCTACCCATCCATTGTTCATGGTATGCCGTATCCCGGCAGAAGCAGAAACATCTGTAATGTTGGAGGTGATGTGCGGTGTAAAACCATCCGGATACAAACTTGGAACTGACCTGTTGTCCCCGTCCGCAAAACTACTTCTGGAAAAAGCAAACGCATCCGTATCTCTGAAGTTCCTTCCACCAAAAGCATACAACTCTGTATTTGGTCCAAGGGGAACTGCGGTATTGACCATAAAATTAAAACCATCGATGGCCGCACTGCCATAGCCCTTGCGCCACGACCAACTTGGTCTGAGGGTATGTTCCTTGGAAAGGTATTCCGTGGTGAAGTTGATAAAGCCACCTTGTTCTCCTATAGGGAGGCCATAGTTGAGATCAAGCTTGACCGTATTACCGTCAAATGATCTTTCTTCACCATCGATCCTGTTGGTACCTTCTATGTTATACAATACATCACCTGCTTGTTCTTCAAACCCTTCACCTATAGCGGTGCTGTACATACCATACGTCACGCCTCCGGTCAGACCATCTGTCTGGTCTTTGAGGATAATGTTCATCACCCCGGCGATGGCATCACTACCATACTGCGCAGAAGACCCATCTCTCAGGATTTCTATACGATCAATCGCAGATGCCGGTAGCGCATTTAGGTCTGTACCTGTATTCCCTCTTCCTCTTGTTCCAAAGACATTGACCAGGGAAGACTGATGCCTTCTCTTGCCATTGACCAATACAAGTGTCTGATCCGGGCCTAGTCCACGAAGGGATGCAGGATCTATATGATCTGCGCCATCTGAACCTGATTGCTTTGTCGCATTAAAAGAAGGTGCCGCATACTGCAGGATCTGATTGATTTCAGCTTTACCACTGTTCGCAGACAGCTCGGCGATATTTATAACGTCGACAGCTACCGGTGTATCTGTGGAAGATCGCCTATAGCTTCTTGTCCCGACTACCTGAACCTCTCCGAGGTTGATCCCTTCCTCCAATACCAAATCGATAGTAGAGGAGCCGTTTAATTTGATTTCCTTGGGTTCATAACCTACATAACTAAAGACCAGAATCGCGTCACCATTGGCCACGGTTATCGAGTACGTCCCGTCAAGATCTGTGACGGTACCCTTGCTTGTACCTTTTTCAGCAACATTTACACCCAGGAGGGCTAATCCCTGGATATCTGTGATTCTGCCCGTAACCATCAACTGTGCTGATGCATGATGTATAGCCACAAGAGTGAGAAAAGCAAGTAATAGTTTTTTCATAGAAAAGTGGTTTTTCAATTGTTAAAGGAGATAAGAGATTTCAAACACTTCTCTGAAATATAGACAAAATTTACATTGTGTAGAATGAAAACGAAAATTGGGTCCACCCAGGTAGGTCTAAACCAAAATTTCTCAGTGCGCTATCTGATGGCTGATGAGCAATTAGATAGCCGTTTGCTATAGCTTTAGCTATCAGCTATACGTTGGGGATTAAGGCCTATATCCCACAAACCCCATTAAATCTAAAGATAACCAAATGGAGTTTTGATTGTTACCTTACAACCATCGACGAACCCAAATCACACCTTATACTTCGACTCCCTTTAGCACAAGCAACCTCCACGTCTCACAACTCACAACTCACGTCTCACAACTCACAACTCACGTCTCACAACTCACAACTCACAACTCACGTCTCACAACTCACAACTCACATCATGCCACACATCGCCATCATATCTTCCAGTGTCCGTATCGGGCGCAACAGCCACCGAGTAGCGCTCTATTTTCAAAACTACCTGACCGAAAACAAACTGGCGACTGCAGAGATCATCGATCTCCACAAATACCAGTTTCCTCTCTTTGATGAACGGCTACGATTGCAACCGGATCCATCACCTGCATTGCTCGACTATGCAGCGCGCGTGACCAAAGCGGATGGGATCATCATCGTCACCCCGGAATACAATGGGGGGTACCCGGCCAGCCTCAAAAACGCGGTTGATGTCTTGTACAAAGAGTGGTACAAAAAACCTATTGCCATCTCTACCGCTTCGGATGGCATCTTTGGTGGTACGCAAGTGATCACTGGTCTTCAATGGTCTCTGTGGAAAATCCGCGCCTGGACCGTCCCCGCTATGTTCCCTGTTCCAAAAGTACAGGAGGCATTTGATGTCAATGGTGTACCGGCAGATAAAGCTGCTGTTGACAAACGCGCAGCCGTATTTATCGCAGAGTTGCTCTGGTGTATAGAGGCTGTGAAGAGGATGGTATAGAGCACAGCTCGCCTCCTTTGTTATACGCAACCCATATTGCATATAAGTCTTGAATGTCCGACCCGACTCACAACTCACACTCACACTCACACTCACAACTCACAACTCACAACTCACACTCACAACTCACAACTCACAACTCACACTCACAACTCACAACTCACAACTCACAATACCCTGATTTTTCCCTCCATTCTATAATGTAAAACCCTGAATCTGAGCATAGATTATATTTCTTCACACCCTATCCTCGTTTGCCTATTACACAATCATTAAACCACAACTGCAATATGACCGGGACCATTACATTTTAATTCATTTAAAACCGTGTTATCATGTTAATCTCTCAGCTTCTGAAAAAATCAGTATTGTATATCGTCTTCGTGTTAACCGCTATGCTTGGCGCTATCGGTTGCAGAAGCGATCAACAAGTGGACAGTAAACAAATAGCGATCGATCTCAACAAACCCAAAAACGATATCGCTAAAGAACAAGACGAACGTTTCCTGGTCAGTGCTGCAGAATTTGATTACGAACAGATCCTGCTTGGAAAACTGGCAAATCAACGAGCAACTTCTCCTGATGTTAAGGAGCTTGCAAAAATGCTGGAGGACGTCCACCGAACGTCCAAATCTGAGCTGGGCTCCATGGGTATCCTGAAATCAATCGCTGTCCCATCGACACCCACCAAAAATGCACACGCCGTCTATGACAAAGTTAACGTAGTGTCTGTGGAGGAATTTGATGCTACCTACCTCACGCAGGTCATCGCCAGACACAATGAAGCCATCGGGATGTTCGAACAATGCATCGGAGGCAACCATGATCCGGATATTCGGAACTGGGCAATAAGCAGATTACCGGACCTTCGTTTGCACCTGGCCAAAGCGATGGATCTGAACGCACAGTCTGGTCCGATTTCAGAAGTGATACGATAAAGGCCAAAGGTTAATTTTTGAAGGCTGGCAATCAACCTGCCTTCAAAGCCTTTGTTCATTCAGCCTTTACAATTCAAGACTTCAAAAACTCATTTCAATCAGCAACTGTGGCAACCGATCAGGATGACCTTCAATACCCATAGGGCCTCCTGTATCTTCGCACTATGATTCAATCAAACCAATACGCCGATCGGGCAGAGGCCCGGCTGGCACCTCATCGCAAACAAAACCCGGGTGAAGAAAGAATATCCCTGTTTCACTTCATCAGCGATCTGCCGCATGCGATTTTTCACGTAGACCGTGGTATGCTCTTCAATTTTGTGCAGCTGATCAAACGACCTGCAGCCAGTATCCAGGATTATCTTGATGGTCATCTGCGCAAAAGGTATTTTCATCCTGCGACACACCTCGTGATTGCATTGCTGTTCAACTACGTCGTCGTTAAAATCACGAATCTACATTTCTATGATGAGGCGGAGTTGCTAACCATGGCGCCGCTGGCCGCTCAGGCGATCATGGTTTATGATAGGATGCAGTGGTGGTTTCTCGAACACACCTATATCTACATTCTTCTCGCCATACCTGCATCCAGTTTGTTCCTATATCTGATTTTTCGGTTGTCAGGTTTAAAATTCAATGTGGCCGAAACAGCAATTGTTGTTCTGTTCACCATTGGGCAGGGCGTCTGGAATTGAATTCCGTCTATAGAGTATAAAATGAAATCCTGGTTATGGGATGAAACAAGGATTGTGTTATCAATTACAGTTACTATTCCTGTGGATGTCGGTGGATCAGGTAATGCTATTGGACCAATAATTGCGCTTGCTGGTGGATTTTGCGAATCAGTGATGGTTATAAAATATTCGCCGGACATCAATCCGTCAAAAAAAGCATCACTTTGATAATTTTGGCCATCAATGGAAAAAAGATAAGGAGACTGCCCGCCCTCTACTTCAATTCCAACAATACCGTTGGAATCTCCGGGGCAAATAATTTCACCCCACTCAAAGGGAGTGATAATAAAATCTGCAATATATCTTGCAATCACAAAATCACGATAGCCATTGGGTCCTCCATTATTAAAACCGCCCGCTATTATCTTACTATCATTTTGAATCAGGATTTTTCTTGCAAATTCAATTTCTCCTTCCAGATCCGTCGTAATAATTCCCTGATTACCAAAAGTTGAATCAAGTTTTCCTTGGTAATTGACACGTGCAAGTAACCAAGTTTGGGATGAATCAATAAGACTCGAACTACCAGAAAACAAGTATTTACCATTTGACTGACGTACCATTGAGTTTACATGAGAACTTGTTCCAAGGGTGAGTTCAAAAACACCATTATTTCCAAAACCCTCATCTAAGTTACCTTCTGTAGTATATCTGACTATGCCTATATGCGTCATATTGGGAACAGACATGAAGTCGGCATAACCTCCCAGAGCAATTTTACCATCCGGATCCAATACTATTGACAAAGGGATGTTATTTAAATTTTTATTTAAAAGATCAGTTTGCACAATGCCCCCAGATCCAAATGAATTGTCTAGTGTGCCATTCTCCAAATAACGGATTATTGCAAAATCACCAGAAAGAAAACTGTTGGAAGTAACCCCTGCTGTAATGATTTTTCCGTCTGGTTGAATTGCTCCGGAATAAGGTATAGAATTCTTTTGAATAAATGTATTTATAAATCCCATTTCTCCGAAACTAACATCAATTGCACCATTGGATTCATATCGGACTATTACAAACCCTGAACCGGCTGGATTCTCCCTTTGACTTGTACCAGCAACAATGATTTTACTATCCTCTTGTACAAGTACACAATGGGCATTCTCAAAATCTCCCCCAAAATCTGTAATTACAATTCCTTTATTTCCAAAGGTGCTGTCAACAAATCCATTTGTATCTAATTTGATTAAAAAAATATCATCAACATACTCAAAAGTTATTTCACTTTCATAATTTACGTTACCTGCAAGGATAATACTACCATCGGATTGAAGAGCCATGGCCTCGCAGGAAAAGTAAAAATAATCCTCTCCCGGATACACATGCGTAACTCCACCTGTTCCAAAATTCTGATCATAAGAGCCATCCTTTAAATAACGAACAACAGCTATATGATTTAATCCACCAATTCCAGGTATTCCTCCAACATTTCCTGCTATCAATATTTTTTGATCCTGCTAAATTGCCAAAGCGTTCATATTATCACTTAGATCAATATCAGATATAACGATACCCTTATTTCCCCAGGTAGTATCAAGCATTCCGGACTGGGAATAGATAGATATTGACATTAACCAGTGAATTATCATCAATAAATAGAATCGATATCGCATCAATTATGGAAATTAGTTACAGTTCTATGTGTCTATTTCTTAATAAAAGTATGGCTTTCTAAAATATAGGTCTTCAAATTACGGAGCACAAGGTGATATACACCAGGTGGAAATTCATGGATTGGAAGAATGTATTGGTCACCTGACTGGGGCGAAATGCTTGCAGATCTTAAAATAATGCCTTCATTTGAAATGATTTCTAAATCAAATACTCCAGTTGAAGCAATAGGACTTAATAAATATAACTCCTCGTGAGCAGGGTTAGGGTATATTGAAAACTTTTTACCCGCTGGTACTGATTGTCTTGTCCTGAAAAAACCTTACACTTTTTGTGAGTAATCCTGTTTTTTCTTTACACCGGATATTTCGTAGTCCGGATTTTACTTTACAATGATAAGC
>JAWXAW010000129.1:0-7216 GCA_034439675.1 Saprospiraceae bacterium
CCGTCGGTTCATCTATTTCAAATAAAGTATCGTCTGTAAAGGAGAAATCATGCAGTGACCACGCAGTCGTGGTAGGAATTGCTGTTTCCCTGTAGATTTCTGTTCCGTTTTTCAGGATGCGGAGGCCAAATAAAGTTGGATAATTATTAGGCCCGCTGTCGCCATCAATCCAGGCATAGGTAAGTGGTGCTTTTTCCTGAAACTCTAAATTGGTGATTTCAAAAACAGAGTTGGCATCCGGTGTCATGGTGACCTCCATGATCACAGAAGCCTGATGACCGGGCACATAGGTGCATCCGCTCAAAGCACTCACGCACATCGCTATGGAATTGTTGAGCCCCGGTGTGCAGGAATGTTTGTTTTCCTGCGGAGGTGATCTGTAGAGGATACCGGCTGTAACAGAAGCGCAGGTAGATGTCTCGGGAAAGAATGGGGTGAATTCGGAATAGTCCATGTTCGATCCATCGCTCATATACGACGTGCAATCATCCAGGTCATAGACGACCAATGGAACACAAGCCACCAGACGAAGGCTCAGGATGCGAATGCTGTCACAGCCATTGATCAGCGCAAACGTGTCTGCATAGATGCCTGCCTGGTCATACCCTTCGTAGGTTTCACCGATGCAGACAGCTGCTTCAATGGAGGTCACAGGTCCGCCGGAACCACCACAGGTATTCTCGATTTGTAATGAAGTTGCAGCAGGTGATGCCTCTACATTTTTGACTTCAGGAATAAAAGTGAAGATGGTCGGATCGACGGAATAGAAAACCACATCTTCAATTTGGTTCACATTGACGTCAATCGATTTTACTACAGTACATTCTTCATCCAGTCTTCCTTCAAGATCTGTTTTGACCAGGATCATATCCCGCCTGCCTGACTCTTCGGCAAAGGCAGTGAAGTACAGCGCGTCGCCCATTTTAACTAATTGGGTGGAGACGCCACCACCGAAATAGGTGTTGTCATTCGGAGAAAAGTCATACGTCTTTGCCCAAAGCACATCGCCATCATGGTTGATTTTGAAAAGAAAAATATCACTGGGTCCTCTGCTTCTGCCCATGACCACAAAGCCATCACCAGTGGCGATGATCTCATCAGATACATCATCCGGTGTTGGCAGTTGGTATCGTTTTACCCACTCTGTTTGACCGGTCAATGTGGTTTTTTGAATAAACAATTCTTCGTTGCCCAGGTCGGTACCATTCGGATCGCCATGCGATACGGAATAAATTCTATCCTGATCAATTGCCAGATCTACACCATACAATCTTGCAGTCACATTACCGGGCCGATGTCCAAGTTTGATCCAGGTGGCAGTGCCATCGGAAGGGTCAAGTCTGATCAGTGTATTCCGCATGTTGGCTGTTGTAGCGCCATCAGAAAATCTGCCTGTCGAATATAATCCGCCATCGTACAGTACCATTTCATGGAGCGTTTCTGAACTCCCTAAATGATAATGTTTAGAAAACGCCGGATTGATTAGTCCTGTCGAACGTTCGACTTCGATCAGCTCCGCATCATTGGGAGCAGATACGTTATTGCATATCAGATAATTCCCTCCCGGGCCTTTCTCAATCAGAAACTGGCCATAGTTGCTGCTAGTGCTTGTATATTGTTTAGCATAAATGACCGTATTCTGATCAGGATCATATTTTAATAAGTACGTAAACCCGCCTGTGGAGGCGTCTGTCATCCCGGAGATGCAGATCATGCCATCCGAATCAATGATGACCCCGCATACTCTTTCATCGGATTCTCTCAGGATGTCAAAAGTCCTGGCCCAGAGGATCTCTCCGTCCGTTTTCATTTTTATCAACAACGTGCTGTCACTGACGGAACCCCCTACATAAAGTATATTATGCACAGAATCAGTCGCTATGCTATACCCGACCTCATTAGAAAGCTGTGAGCCGATGGTTTTAGCAAAAGTGGATGAACAAGATGTCTGAGATGTCATCTTTATGGTCAGGCTGCATACCAGCACTGGTATCAGGAGCAGTGTTTTTATCATGACAGGATGGTTATATTGGTTTTGAAAATGTGTTCTGTTCCCAAAGTATAAAAAATTTTCGTATTCGATATTGGTGTATATGTTGAGAGGCGTGAAACGTGGGACGTGAGTCGAGAGGTGTGAGTCGTGAGGCGAAGGGTGAGGCTTGAGTCGAAGGTCATTCATGGCAAGCGGATAATGAACTCTCCCTGCAGCCAGGAGGCTGCAACGACAGACCGACAGCTGGTCCGGCATTTCAATGTCCTTGCACCCGTAGGCTACTCCAAGCGATTATTTTTTTTCATAAAAAAATAATCGCTTGGAAATATAAGACATGCCCTTGCCCCTTTGCTCCTTGCCCCTTGCTCCTTGCCATATGCAACGCAAAGGTTGATTTGAACTATCTTAGCCCCGACTAAAACGAAGCGATGAAAAAGATCTATGGTGGCAAACTCATCCAGCCGCTCATGGCTGCCGGGGTGTTTCTCTTACTGAGCGTGATGTATTTCCTCCCCCAGTTACAGGGTAAAGTGATCCAGCAGTCGGACATATTGTCCGTGCGGGGCATGAACCACGAAGCCCTCGTCTGGAAAGAGAAAACAGGAGATGTCATCTTATGGACCAACTCCATGTTTGCCGGGATGCCCACATACCAACTGAGTGCCCCCCAAAAAAACAATATGGTCAAGGTGATCCATAGCTTTCATCAGGCTTTTATCGAACGGCCTATCGGGTACTTTTTCGCTGCCATGTTGGGGATTTATATTGTCCTCCTTTGCTTGGGCGCCGGCCACTGGGCCGCGATGGTAGGGGCTGTTGCCTTTGGGTTTACAACAAACCAGATCAGCCTGTATGAGACCGGGCATATGAGCAAGTTTATGACCATTGTCTATAGTGCATATCTCTTCGGCGGTGTCATCCTTGCTTACCAGAAGAAATATACGGCCGGAGGCGTCCTTTTCGCGCTCGGCATGGCCCTCAGCCTGTATAACAACCATATTCAGATGACCTATTACCTGGGTCTGTTCCTCATCCTGTATGTGCTGATAGCCTTTGGTTTTGCGATCAAACAAAAGGAAATCCCTGCTTTTATCCGTGGATCAGCGGTCTTATTGATCGGGCTTATCCTCTCCGTCGGTGCTTCCGCTTCCAAATTATGGACTACGCTTGAGTTCAGCCACGATACCATGCGCGGCAAGCCCATCCTGGAGACTCCGCTCAACAATGCTGACCCGGCTTCCGCCAATGTGGGTGGACTGGACTGGGAATATGCGATGCAGTGGAGCAATGGCGTAAAGGACATCATCGCTATGTTTATTCCACGTGGTGCAGGAGGAAGTGGGTCAGAGAAACTCTCCGCCAATGCCAACGTGATCAAAGATCTCCGCACCAAAGGAGTCACGCAGGAAGTGCCGGTACCACTTTACTATGGATCATTGCCATTTACGGCCGGCCCTGCATATGTTGGGGCATCTGTGCTATTCCTGTTTGTCTTCGGACTCTTTTATATACGCCGATCCATTCGCTTCTGGTTGATTGGGATCGTATTGCTGACGGTGCTCCTTTCGATGGGTAAGCATTTTGAAGTGCTCAATAAGTTGTTGTTTGATTACCTGCCGCTCTACAACAAATTCAGGGCCCCTAGTTCCATCCTGAGTGTTACGGCGTTGCTGATACCATTAGGCGCCGCATTGGGTCTTGGTGGATTCATGCGGGGACACGAAAAATCATTTCAGCGACCGATTTGGATCGCCCTGGGTACCGTTGGAGGCGTATGTCTCCTGATCGCTTTATTGGGACCATCCCTCATGACCTTTAACGGCGCAGGGGATGCGCGTCTCGGTGAATCAGGCTGGAATATCGATGCGCTCATCAAGGATCGTAAATCGGCGCTCGTCGCTGATGCCTGGAGATCCTTTATCTGGGTGCTCCTTTGTTCAGCCGTCATCTGGGTGTACCATCAGG
Source organism: Saprospiraceae bacterium (assembly GCA_034439675.1). Classification (GTDB taxonomy): domain Bacteria; phylum Bacteroidota; class Bacteroidia; order Chitinophagales; family Saprospiraceae; genus Opimibacter. Next base: position 3,959 of record JAWXAW010000129.1, read on the forward strand.
GTAAAATCAAACAATGGCTTTTGCTCTCCGGTCTGGGCTTGTTTATCATCGCTGACCTCTGGGCCATAGCTCGCAGATATATATCTCCTGACGATTTTGTGCCGGAGCGCAGTGTGGAAGCGATCTTCGAGCCACGTCCTGTAGATAAGCAGATCCTCCAGGATCCGGATATCCACTACAGGGTTCATGATATCACGTCCAATCCGTTTATTACCTCGATGGCCTCCTATCATCACCGCACCATTGGTGGATATAGTCCTGTCAAATTCCAACGCTTCCAGGATCTCATTGACCGCTACATTCAGCAAGGCAATATGAATGTATTGGGTATGCTCAATACCAAATATTTTATTCTCAATAATGCAGAGAATCAACCGGTGGTGCAAATAAATCCAAATGCACTGGGCAATGCCTGGTTTATTGAAACCATCAAGACGGTCAACACCAACCGTGAGGAGCTCGATGCCATTGATTCCGTAGACCTCCGCCTCACCGCATTTGTGCATAAGGAATTTGATGCCGATATCAAAGGTTTCGATCCGATCAAGAACGGGACCATCACCCTTACTTCCTATGCGCCTGATGAAATGGTGTACCGTAGTTCAGCACCTTCGGACCAGATTGCTGTTTTCTCTGAAATGTACTACGGCCCCGACAAAGGCTGGCAAGCCTATATCGATGGGGTAAAAGCTCCGCACTTCCGGGCCGATTATGCCCTTCGCGCTATGAACGTACCAGAGGGAGATCATGAAATCAAGTTCAGGTTTATACCTAAATCCTATAAGATCGGTGAGATCCTATCCCTTGTCTTCTCCATCCTGATTATCCTGATCCTGATATTCGGATTATACAAATGGCTGACGAAAGCGGAGCCTACAGCCCCTGTGGCGATTGCTGACTTAGGCCATAAGCAAACTACTGGGGCGAGTACCACCGACCGAAAACTGTTGCGTAAAAAGAAGAAATAGTGAGCAGTGATAAAAGAAATTTAAGGTTTCTTTTCACCCCGGGGATGCGCAGCACACAGGGGTTAAAAATTGCCGTAAGCAATTTTGAAGGGGGGGGCAGAATGAGATGAACAGAGATAAAATAAATTTAAGGTTTCTTTTCACCCCAGGGTTGTGCAGCACACAGGGGAGAGAAATTGCCATAAGCAATTTTGAAGGGGCTGAAGAAGGATATCAAGACAAAGTAAATTTGAAATAGGATGATCTTAAAAGACGACCACCTCGAATAGACAAGAACCGAGTCCCGAAATCGAAATTAGGAAATCGTTCTTTTAAAAGTCACCTCGAAAGTAAGATTTAGGGGTAAAAGAGAAGTTATGATAACATTTGGACTCATAGGATACGGCAAAATCGGCGAACGCCACGTCGAACATATCATAGCCCATCCGGAAGCACAGCTTCACAGCATCTTTGATGTCAAGGCTGACCGTCTCAACCTGTTCCGTAATAAGTATAGAGGCATACAGACCTATGATTCGTTGAAAGGGATTCTCAATGAACCTGCCATCGATATCATCACCATCTGTACTCCCAATTCGACGCATGCAGACCTGGCCATCGCAGCCATGAAAGCAGGTAAGCATGTGCTGGTTGAAAAACCAATGGCGATCAGTAAAGTCGATTGTGAAGGGATGATCCACATTGCCCTGAAGACAGGCAAATCGCTTTTTGTGGTGAAGCAAAACAGGTTTAATCCACCTGTGCAGGCCGTGAAGAAGTTAGTGGACGAGAAAAAGCTCGGTAAGATCCTTTCTGTTTCGGTCAATTGTTACTGGAACAGGAATCAATGGTATTACAAATCATCTGACTGGAAAGGGAAGAAGGCATTTGATGGCGGCACCCTGTTTACGCAGTTTAGCCACTTTATTGATGTGATCTATTATCTCCTCGGCGATCTGCAGATCCTGCATGCGCAGATGGCCAATGTCAGTCATAAAGGCATGATTGAGTTTGAAGATACAGGCATTGTTTCCTTTTTGTTGAAAGATAGCCATGCGCCCGGCGTACTGCACTATACCACTTCAGCGTTTCAGAAAAACATGGAAGGTAGCATCACTATTTTTGCAGAACACGCGACCATCAAGATAGGTGGTAAATACCTCAATATCATCGAGTATCAGGCGACGGACGGGTTTGATATCACAGACCTTCCTGCAGGTGCCGTATCCAATCATTATGGAGACTATGAAGGGTCCATGTCCAATCATGATAAGGTGATTGACAATGTGATCCAATCCCTGAATGGCAAAGTCGAAATTATGACCAATGCCTACGATGGCCTCAAAACGGTTGAAATCATCGAAAATATCTATCAGGTCGCCGTACATACCGGATCATAAGCAGATGGGGAATACGATACATCCTACAGCCATTCTTGATGGGAATATTGAATTAGGTACCGGCAATAAGATCGGACCATACGTAGTAATGCGTGGTCATATCAGGATCGGAGATAATAATGTCATTGGTTCTGCCGCCCAGTTTAAAAACAACCTCTCTATAGGCAATGAAAACCGAATTTACTCCGGCGCCTCTATCGGTGCTGTGGGTGAAATGGGTTTGAAAGGCGATCGCCTGATTGATGAAGGTAAAGTGGTCATTGGCGACCAGGTAACCATTCGTGAATTTGTCTGCATTCATTCGCCGGTCTATACCCTTGAAACCCGGATACATAACCAGGTCTATCTGATGAATAAGAGTTATGTAGCCCATGATTGTGTGATCGGGCAGGGGAGTGTGCTGAGTGCCGGTGTGCTGCTCGGCGGTCACGTGGTGCTGGAGGAAGGGGTCACGATCGGAATGGGCACTACAGTACATCAGCGATGTCATATCGGAGCCTATGCGATGATCGGCATGCAGACTCCGGTCAACAGAGATATACTTCCTTTTGCAACCGTGGCAGGAAGTCCTGTCCGCATCATAGGTTTCAACCGCATGGGCGCAGAGCGAAATGCGTATGATGAAATCTGGATGCAGGAAATGGAGGCTTTCTTTAAGCAGGATGTTCAGAGGGTAGTCTCCACTGACAATCCAATGTTACTTTTGCTAAATAATTTTCTGTCAGCACATCCTGAGGCGCTGATACGCGTGAGGAGTGCTTTGGATTAAAGGAAAAGGGAGAATTGTATGAGGTTGTTCCTAGCCGGCGGCGAAAACGCCATCCAGCGGCCAATCCAGCGGCCCATCAAGGGAAAATACCTTTGGATGGCGTTCTCGCCGCCAACCAACGAGATACCATAGAACATACTCC
>JAWXAW010000130.1:0-31997 GCA_034439675.1 Saprospiraceae bacterium
TCACTGTAAGTTTTATGTTCCTGTAGAACTAACAAATATTTCTCGATATCCTGCTTTGTCAACTCCAGCGGATTATGGGTTGCAGAAATGGCTGTCAGAAATATCAATAAAAAATTCAAACACCGAAGGGTGGGAGAAAAAAAATAATTCTTCGCGGGGTGGGATGGGACGTTTCATCAAAAAGAGATGCCCTCGGGTACATTTGTATACACCGTTAAACTCTTGCTGGCTGACGGAACGGAGAAGATGCTATCAGGGGATCTGAACTTGGTGAGGCAGGGGGATTTATACGGCCAAACCGGTGTTTTCATATTCATTGAACGTTTTAACAACGGCTATCAAAAGAAAAGCTGTTAAAAAAGCTCCCAAACCATCAATCAACAATAAAGTTTTCAGTGTCAAGGTCAGTGTTTTAGTAATTCCATTTATGTATTCCATCAATCTTACGTTTCGTCTATTGCACTTGCAACCAACACTAGCACATCAACACTTCCCAATATAATATTCCATTTACGTATCAAGACCTTATCAGAGCTCTTGGAGATATCATCATATCGAGGATACATAGAATGACCATGAATTAGAATATGCTTTGATGAGCACCCTTGCTATATTTGCATTACACCATTAAAAATTTACCCCTTTATGGATATAGCTATAGAAATCACACTCGATGGAACAGCAGACGAACTCGCTGCCCTCTTCTCGTATTCCAGTAACACTGTGCAGTCGGATCTGACCACCCCGGAAGCTTATTGCGTGCCGATCGCCGCGGGGGGTGATGACGGTAAAGGCATATCCCCTTTCAATAATTCTTTTACGCCCTACGTAAAAAAAATGTTGCAAGCCCGCTTGCAACCCACCGATGGTTCCACACAACCTGTAGTAGCATATGGCGAGCCCGTACGTGACTGGCTTCAACAAAACTTTTCATCCCAAATATCCGGGACACTCGCTGTGCTGTCCACCTTTGAGCTCCGCCTTTGGGACAAAGAGGTCACCACCCCGGTCCTCTGCGCCAACCATCCGAGTAAGTATCTCTATTACACGGATGAATCCGATCCCACTCATTTTGCAGATAAGAAAGAAATCATGACGCAGGACCTGATCGCTGCAGGATGGCAAGCCCGGATGGCTTATCACCCCAGTAGTTCAACCCATCAGACCCTCGAGGATATGAAACGACACTGGACGGACAATCCTCGCATACTGCAGATTATGCGGCAGGAGGACTTATCATACGGATATAAGTCCTGACGATGCTGACCTATTTCGGCTACGGCTCCAATATCAACTTAGTATCTCTAAAAGCAAAAGGTGTAGAGCCCATTTCTTCCACTCGGGGCATTCTCCATGGTCGGCGTCTGCGGTTTAATGTGCAGCATTGGTTTCGGCATGAGGGAGGTGTCGGAAATATTGCCCTATCGGATGATCCCCGTGATACGGTAGAGGGCATGGTGCACCTCATCCGCGATGAACACCTGGCCTTGCTCGATGCAGTGGAAGCCTATGGCAAAGGGTATGACCGGATCGAAGTACAAATCGAAACAGAAGTGGGGTCGGTCAAGGCATTAACCTACATAGGGCTTCCGGAATATATCAATGACAGTTGCCTTCCGACACAGCGATATCTCAATATCATCATCCAAGGTGCTGAAGCTGCCGGGCTGAGCCAACCGTACATCGACAGGCTCCGTCAACATCCCATCCATATAGCAGACGAGTATCCTGATTTTGAATACCCTTCCGATACGGAGACGCTATACAATGCAAAAACACTTGCTACGCATCCACATCTTACTGCATTAGGCGGTGCTGTATTTGATATGAGTGGCCGGAGGCGCCAACTGGAATGCCTCGGCGATCTTTTCGGTGGCAAGGATATGACGCTGTTTCATCTGCGTCGTCTCGATACCAGCGATGGAAGCGAAACAATCACTGATATCCTTACCAGGACCATGTCCGCCTATGCCAAACAATATCTGAATGCCTACCTGCATGAATACGCCAGGGAATTCAAATACGCTGGACGATATGACTATAGTGAATCGTAAATGAATTTCTATTATCTTACAGATCATTCATAACCCACCCAACAACGAATATGTCCAACTATTACCATGCCATGGCCCACGGGCACATCAAGGAGGTCCTCCCGGATGTCTTTTTTGTAACCGGTACGATGCGAAACGAATTCTTTGGTTCTATGTGGCAGTTCAGCCGCAATATGACCATCGTGCGCGAAAACGGTAATCTCACGATCATTAATTCTGTGCGACTCAATGATGAAGGTCTGGCAGAACTTGACCGCCTTGGAAAAGTAGTCAACGTCGTCAGGATCGGAGATATGCATGGTGTCGATGATCCGTTTTATATAGACCGTTACAAAGCAACCTTCTGGGCCCTGCCCAACATGATAGTGCAGGAAGGATTACATATCGATAAGCCGCTCGTGGAAGGCGGAGAAATGCCTTTTAGCGGATGTGCTTTGTTTGAATTCAAGTCCGTCAAACGTCCTGAAAGTATTCTTCGCCTCGATCGCGAAGGGGGCATCATGATAGCATGTGACTCCCTCCAAAACTGGGTCGAGCCGGACGAGTTCTTTGATGATGAGACGGTCAGCACCATGACCAAAATGGACTTTTTCAAAACCGCCAATCTCGGCCCCGCCTGGATATACGAAAGCCAGCCTCAAGCCGAAGACTTTGTACGACTGAAAGAAGTACCATTCAAACATGCCCTTTGCGGCCACGGATATCCCCTCCTCCACCATGCCGGGGAAGCCTTTCATGCAAGATTCAACCAAATATTTGATCTTTAATGAGTGAAACCCATCCAAGAGATTGAGATAGCCACTGTTATTTCAGGATATACCCTCCTGGAAAAAGTCCATGAAGCCAAACCCCATATTATCTACCGGGCTACTCGAAAGGAAGACGGACAGGAGGTCATCATCAAAACCTTCGCCGACAAATATCCCAAGAAGGAAGACCTCGCCGGTATTCAAAGGGAATACAGGATCACTCACCAACTAGACACGGATGGCGTCATCCGGTTGTACGACCTCGTGCCCCACAGCAATGGAAACCTGGCCATCGTGATGGAACGCTTTGGCGTTTCCTTAATCGAATACCTGTCCGGATTTGAAAACAGAATCCTGCCGCTCGACCTGTTTTTTCCATTGGCTATCCGGCTTGTACAGGTATGCGGTCACGTGCATGACAAAAGAATCGTACACAAAAACCTGGAGCCCACCAATATTCTGATTGATCCCGCGACAGGAGATATCCGCCTGATCGATTTTGGTTCAGCATCAGAGCTGTCGAGAGAACATCTGGAGACGGTCTCTCTCTCGAAATGGATCGAGGGATCGCTGCCATATATATCGCCTGAACAAACCGGGCGAATCAACCGCGATGTCGATTACCGGTCAGACTTCTATTCACTCGGTGTCACCTTCTACCAGATGATCACGGGCCAGCTCCCCTTCAGTGCCAATGATCCGCTCGAATGGGTGCATTGTACCATCAGCCGTCAGCCGCCACCGCCTGACAGGCTCAATCTTAAGATACCCGCCATCTTGTCGGGCATCATCCTCAAGCTCCTGTCCAAAAATGCAGAGAATCGCTATCAAAGCAGCTATGGCCTCGCTGTCGATCTTGAAAAATGCAGGGACTATTGGAAAAAAGGATCGGTCGATGATGCATTCCAACTGGCCCAGTCCGATATCTCCCGACAATTTCAAATTCCACAAAAACTATATGGCCGCAAGCGCGAAGTCAAAAAACTGGAATCGTATTTTGAAAACACCTCCCATGGAGCAGTGGAATTTTGCCTGGTCTCAGGATACTCCGGTGTCGGAAAGACGGTACTTGTCCGAGAACTCGGTCGGTCCATTGTCAAAAACAAGGGCTATCTCATCCATGGAAAATTTGAACAATACCGACAAAACGCTGCATACGTAGCCCTTGGCAATGCATTCCGCGATCTCATACGCCAGCTCCTGGGTGAACCGAAAAAGCGGCTTGAAAACTGGGATGAAAAAATAACCCAGGCGCTCGGCTCCAATGCGCAGCTGATGGTAGATGTGATACCGGAGCTTACGTTTATCATCGGCAAGCAGCCACCGGTGCAGGATCTGTCCCCTGCAGAAACCCAAAACCGCTTCCTGATTCTCTTTATCAACTTCGTCAAAGTATTTGCTACTGAAGCGCATCCCCTGGTGATATTTCTCGATGATCTGCAATGGAGCGATCTGCCGACATTGAACCTGATCCATCGCCTGGTGACCACTCATGAGTTAAGTCACTTGTTTCTCATCGGCGCATACCGTGACAATGAAGTCGATGCGACTCATCCGTTAAGCCTCACCCTGCGGGAAATTCAAAGCAAACGTCTCGTTGAAAATCTGTCCCTTCAACCTCTGACGCCTGAAGCCACGGACCAGCTCACGATGGATACACTTAAGTGTGAGCCGGAACGATCAAGGGCACTCAGTGCTATTTTCTACGAAAAAACTGGAGGCAACCCGTTTTTCACGATCGAGTTGCTCAAGAATCTTAAGGACAGAGGGGTGATCTTTTTCAATACCACCAAAAGTGGGTGGGATTGGGATATTCATGCGGTCAGGAGCGTCAACTATAGTGACAACGTCATCGATATCCTGGTGGCAAGCCAGGGCCGCCTCCATCCGGCTACACAACACGTGCTGCAACTGGCAGCCTGCATCGGAGCCACTTTTGATCTTCGTACACTTTCGATCATCCGGGACAGCACGATGGAAAATACAGGCGCTGAACTTCATGATGCCCTCAAGGCCAATATGGTCGTGCCATTGAATGACAGCTATAAATATGTCAGCCCGGAAGTGTCCGGCCAATCAGGTATAGATATCGGATTGTCCGTAGACTTAAATCCGGCTTACACGTTCCAGCATGACAGAGTGCAGCAAGCAGCCTATTCACAAATACCTGTGGTGAAACGGCAGGCACTACATCTCTCGATCGGTCAGTTGATGCTGAGCCATACACCACCAGGTGTCGTGGATGAAAAGCTGATGGATATCGTGGGCCATTTCAACGAAGGCCGCGCGCTCGTAACGGATCTGAAGGATCGTCGAGAACTAGCGAGCTTGAATCTGGCGGCAGGCATCAAAGCCAAACAATCCTCCGCGTATGAATCAGCCCTTGGGTATCTGCGGATCGGAGCTGAAATGCTGGGTGATACCGCCTGGCAAATAGATTATCGCCTGGCCTGGCAACTGCACAATGAATTACAACATTCCTTCTACCTCACAGGCGACTGGAAAAATGCTGATGCACTTACGGATACTCTGCTGGAACATTCACATACGGCTGTGGAAAAAGGATTGGTACTGTCAGCCAGAACCCGACAGTATGCGACGACACAACGAATGCAGGATTCCATTCATGCAGCATACGATGGTCTTGCAATCCTTGGATTCCCGTTTATACACAACCCAACATCTGATGATGTTGCGACTGAAGTCACACTGATCCATGAAAACCTTCATGGCCGTTCCATCTCCAGTCTCATCGATCTGCCGGAGATCACTGACGAGAAAGCCAAAATCGCGAGCCAGCTGATCATGGAAATTTTTCCCGCTGCCTTTTTATCCGGCAGTGGCGAGATGTTTCCCTACCTGGTTTTGAAATCTGTAAACATTTCACTCCGTTACGGCAATAGTCCCGAAAGCGCTTTTGCTTATGTTGCATATGGCATGCTGCTGTGCGGACTTTTTGATGATACCGCTCAAGGGTATGCCTATGGCAAGCTGGGCGTGGATATGGTTGAAAAACTGGAAGACATCTCCCTCAAAGCAAGGATCATCTATGTCTATGCCATGTTTGTACATCACTGGAGCAATCACTGGTCCAGTATGACCCCGTGGTTTCGCAAAGGCATCGAAGCAGGCCACCAGTCTGGCGATCTGCTCTACCTCGCCTACAGTGCCCAGGACTGCATCATATGGGACCCAAAGCTTGATCTGGAGACCGCTTCACAAGAACACCGCAGGCTGCTGGACATCGTCAAAGAATGCGATTATCAGGACTCTTATGATTCCGGGACGTTGTTCCTGCAGATGCAACTCAACTTTCAGGGCCTCACAAGTAGCAAATATTCCATGACGGATGATGTGTTTGATGAAGCGCAATGTATGGAAGGGATGTACCAGCGTCACTTCATGACGGGTATCAGCAACTACCATATCTACAAAGCAGAAATCCATCTCTTGTACAATGATGCGGCAGGTGCCCTGGGGCATGTGCTGGAACAGGAAAAACGAATGGCTTCCGTCATGGCTTTGCCCCAGGTGGTTCGTTTTCATATCGTATCCTTTCTGGTGCGCTCTATGCTCCTGCCGACCCTTGCACTGGAAGAACAGGAAGATTATTTTGGCAAGATGCAGGATAGCCTCAGGACGATGACCGTATGGGCAAGAAACTGCCAGGAAAACTTTGAACACCTGCGCCTGCTGATGGAAGCGGAGCTGGCGCATTTTAACGGCAACGTGCAGGAGGCCCTCTCTTTATATGAGCAGTCCATCGTAATGACCCGCCGGCAGGGCTTCCTCAGAGATGAAGCGATGGCCAATGAGATGACGGCCCGCCTGATGCTGCGCCTGGGCCTTCCTAAAGCAGCCGAAGGTTATCTCCAGGAAGCGCATTATCTCTACTATCGTTGGGGCGCACACCGGAAGGTAACAGAAATGGAAAAGGAATACCACCTTTCTCAAAACGCTGGCGTGATAAAACAAAATAAACCGCTCGGCTCTGTACAATCGAAACCCGGCTCTCTCGATTCGGATACGATCCATGGCGATATGCTGGATATCAACTCTGTGCTGAAAGCTTCGCAAACAATTTCCGGAGAACTTGTCCTTGAAAAATTATTGAAAGCTACCTTGCAGGTCTTGATCGAAAATGCCGGAGCGCAGAAAGGATTCCTGGTAGAGCACAGGGAAGGACATATCATCATACAAGCACAAAGCCGGACTGATGGTGATCCGGCCCATCAGCATTTACATCTTAAAGATGCACAGGGGGAGGTCGTATTGCCCATCACGCTGATCAATACAGCGATCCGTACAAGCGAACCTGTTGTCATCAACAATGCTTCCGAATTAAATCCCTTTTCATCCGATCCCTACATCAGAAAAAATAAACCCCTGTCTGTGATGTGTGTACCTCTGCCGCTACACGGTCAATGGCCATCGGCTGTCTATCTCGAAAACAATCTTACGCTTAGTGCCTTTACCGGAGAGCGCGTCAAAATCATCAAGTTGCTGGCCAGCCAGGCTTCCATCTCAATGGAAAATGCAAGAATCTATGAAATGCAGGAACGATTGCTCAAAGCACAGCAGCGTTTTGTACCCATACAATTTCTCAAACACCTCGGGCATAATGATATCACCAAAGTAGAACTGGGGGAATCCGTCTCCATGGAGATGAGTGTGCTGTTTTCGGATATACGCAATTTCACCCCGCTGGTGGAACGGCTGTCTCCCAAAGAAGTGATTGAATTACTCAACCGTTTATATAGTAAAATGGGCACACCCATTACGGATGCCGGCGGATTTATTGACTCGTATGCCGGCGATGGCATCATGGCCCTTTTTGCTGTGCCGGCTAGGCAGTCCATCGATGCAGGCATCCAGATGAGCCGCGCCCTGGAGGAATTTAACAGGACTTCGAAAGACAAAGGCCTGCCGCCTATCAAACTAGGCGTCGGCATCAATACAGGTCCGCTGGTCCTTGGCACCATGGGCGCCAATGAACGCATGCAATGCTCTGTATTGGGAGATACGGTAAACCTGGCTTCCAGAATAGAACAATTGACAAGGACCTATGAAGCCCAATGCCTGATCAGCGAGCACACCTATGCTTCGTTGGAACATAAGGAGGCGTATTCGATTCGCATGGTAGACCGTGTGGCGGTAAAAGGAAAAGGCGTGGCCGTCAGGCTATATGAAATACTGGATGCCGAAACAGATGATCGCCGTGCAGCCAAAGAAGCCACAAGGGACATATTACAACAAGCTATGGACGCCTACTTTTCCCTTCATTTTGCAGATGCCTGCAGATTCTTTACAGATGCCATGCACAGGGATCCCTCAGATCCGGTGTTTTCCCTATTCGCTGCGAGATCGAAGCGATATATCGACCAACCCCCGGCGGATGACTGGCAGGGCTTTGAGCAACTGCAACAGAAATAAGTCTGACGTGGCCTTTGTCTTGTGCATTCCATTCAAATGATATGGATGTTTATCTTGTGATATGACATCCTATACCCGGAACCAAATTTTCGACCGGTCAAGAATGATAAAGCCGCCTGTATGAGTCGTATACGAATTGGAATAGTGATGGACCCCATCGAAACCATCAACCCTAAAAAAGACAGCACCTTAGCCTTCATGGTAGAGGCTCAGTCCCGCGGCTGGCAGATAGCCTATATGACGATGGGTGATCTGTATTTAAACAGTGGCCGTGCAGAAGGACTAATGCGGCATGTGAAAGTATTTCATGATCCGGACCATTGGTTTGAATTGGAAGGAGAGGAATACTGTCCCCTCAGTACACTAGATGTGATACTGATGCGAAAGGACCCACCTTTTGATATTGAATTTATCATATCTACCTATATTCTCGAGCGTGCCGAACTGGAAGGTGTCACCGTGATCAATAGCCCGAGGTCACTGCGTGATGTCAATGAAAAAGTTTTTACCGCCTGGTTCCCTCAATGTTGTCCGCCGGGCTTATTCACCCGTTCTAAAGATGCCATAAAGAAGTTTATCGATGTACATCATAAGATCGTCATCAAGCCCACCGGTAAAATGGGCGGGCGATCTGTCTTTGTGATTGCCAAAGACGATCCCAATACGAATGTGATCATTGAAGAAGTGACGCAATACGGCACGTGCTATGTGCAGGCCCAGGCCTACATCCCCGAAATAGTAAAAGGCGGTGACAAACGAATATTGCTGATTGATGGTGTACCTGTCGATCATGGCATCGCCAGAATCCCATCCGGTGGCGATCATCGCGGCAACCTTGCTGCCGGTGCGCAGGCATCAGGATTTGACCTGACCGCCAGGGATCGCTGGATATGCGATCAGATCGGCCCGGTGCTCAGGGAACGCGGGCTATTTTTTGTGGGGATCGATATCATAGGCGATTATATGACAGAGATCAATGTCACAAGCCCGACCGGGATCCGTGAGATTGACAAAATATTTCATATCGATATCTCTTCTTTATTTTTTGATGCCCTGACAGCATTGCTCCAATCCAAACGAAAATAATCTACGCCCTCCATCTCCATGCCGGAACCCAAACTCACACTGGACATCTGTCGAAGCTATATTGAAAATCTATTGTTCGAACCCGGAGATGTGTCCACCCAGAATTCTATCCACGGCACTGTGGGTTCCGTGGGTGTTGAACTGGAAGTATTTCCATACAGGTCGGATGTACTGAGCGATGCAGGTGTTTCCCCAGTAGCCTTATATGAAGGAGAAGATGCTTTGATCCATAAGCTTATCGCTGCTTCCGAACCCTATGGAGGCGTAGCGAAATATTGGTATCCTGCACCGCATCAAAAAAGCTATGTACCCCAAATTGATAAAATCGAATTTGCCAACGGCGACCGCTTTCTCTTTGAGCCCGGCGGACAGGTAGAGATCAGCACGGCTCCCTGCCAAAGCATGGACGCCCTACAGGAACATCTGGAATCCAGACAGCACATTTTAAAACGTATCACACAACTAAGCAATATCCATTTCGCGCAGACCGGCACCAACCCATGGTTTGGCGAAGACCAGATAGGCAATCAGCTTCATAAACCCCGCTATAAGGCGCTGGAGCAATACTTTGATACCATCGGTCCCTATGGAAGGCAAATGATGCAGCTGACCTGCTCACTGCATATCAATTTTGATTTAGGTCCGGATGAAACAACCCGCATTAAACGTATAGTTGCAGCAAACCTTTTAGTACCATTTGTGACAGCCCTCTTTGCCAATTCGCCACGGATCGCCGGAAAAACAAGCGGGCATAAGGCTTACCGGAGTTATATATGGCAGCATCTCGATAGAGCACGTACAGGGATTTTGCCCGGGCTCAGCGATCCGGATATGTTGTCTAAGGAGGACCTCATCGGAATGTATCTTGCTCTCGCATTAAAAGCGCCGCTCATCTATATTGATGCATTGGGCGATCAGGCCCTTCCCCGCGACTATACCATGGAATACTGGTTAGACCATCCGATACAAGGCCTCTGGCCTGACAGATCACATTTCGAAACGCATGTATCGCTCCTATTCCCGGAAGTGCGGCTCAAAGGCTACCTCGAACTGAGATCCATCGATGCTCCGCCGGTCGAATGGCAGATGGTCCCGGTATGTTTTTATGCCGGATTATTATACAGTGACCAGCATTTAGACAAAATGCTGGAATTGCTTTTACCCCTCGCGGCGCACATCGATGAGCTCTTTGAAGCATCGACCTTTGGACTCGTCCTGGATGAAGTATTCGTCACGTCCAAAAAACTGATGGTATTGGCTATTGACGGCTTCTCCGGATTGCCGGATTCGTTTAAAGGGGATGGCCATGTGCTTTTGTTGAAAAAGTTTTACGAAATCTTTACCGCGCATCGAAAAACCTTTGCAGATGGAAATGCGGGCACTAAAATTTTGTAAATAAATAACCAAAACAGCGGTGCTTTCCTATTTTTTCTTAATTTCCTGTCCCGATTGTTGAAGTAAAATGTCCGGAAAAGTATTTTTCACTTCACTCTATTTTCATTACAATTGACATCACTGTCATATCCGTCCCTATCCGGAAGGGTATCACCAATTTAAAAACCAACTTATGCCATCACACCATTACACCCTGGGTCCCGTCGCCCAAATAGAACATCTCTACCCTGCTGCGGATTTAGCCGAAAAGGATCTAAAATTTCACAATTACTTTGATGTGATCAGCCATTATACGCAGAGCTCGTTGCGAGCTGATGGAATAAAGGGGATTGATAAGGTAGAGGTAACCCACTCAGGTGGGCACTACCATGTGAAACTGGAAGGAAATGCATCTCTGGAAACGATGGTAACCTTTGGAGAACGACACGCACAAATCTTTGATAAGCATCATGCGCAAAAGGCCATCAGGGGCATGGAATTGCTGAAAGAATTTCGTGTTTGGAACCCCATGGAAAATTATCATGTCAACCGCAGCAAGACGGACGGCACTTCCAAATGGGCTTTATATCCACCATTGGGACTTAACGTTATGGGCCAGAAAGGCCTGTTGATGATGCACTACCCACCCTGGGCCTGTCTCCAGATGGCCACCTTTGACAATGCGATCACCATGTTTCGCTGGGAACAATTACTGGTCGCTTCCGGTATTCCCAAGGAGGATGTCCGTTTCTTCAAAACGATAGTCGATATCAATCCTATAGCTGCTCCGGGATCGGGGGAGAGTGAATACCCCAATGATTATTTTCCTGTCATGATGGCTTCCGGATTTTTTGACGGTCCGCCCGACCGCGATTATCTCCGCTCGATGCTGGAGTTATATCTGACGCCACCGGGATGGCCTCAAGAGAGGAAGTATACCCTCCCCTTGCTGATCTGTGGCTCGCCTCTATATGATCCACAGGCACCTGCATGGTTTAGAGTTTCTTACACAGACATACTTCCCAGGGACCAGGATGACATTCCTCAGGTCAATGTGCTTCAGACCGGCACATTCCGTGTCCGCCCCGATTCAAAACGGGAAACCCCATATATGATCTGCAACCACATGATCGCAGCCGGAGTGACTGGGAGATGCACCGATCATCCTGAGACTATTCCTGATATCCGGCAGTACGAAGCGCAGGACCTGGTCGCCGCTACCTTTCTCAAACTCTACGCAGACGATCCGGATCTCACACCACAAGAAGCCAAAAAACAAGCTTGTGAGCGCTGGTATGGAAATGAAGAGGGTACCGGAGCGCCTATACCCAAAGCGGAAGATGACAGGCGTACCATTTGTGCATTGGCCCAGATGGATTTATTTTTTGAACCTAAGCCTTGGCCACATCCGAAATACACTTTTGAAGAAGCCTGGGAACGATGCAAAGACGCGACACAAATAGATAACCCCTGCTATGGGAAGATCAAGCCCACAGCCGAAAATGGATAGTAGCTGCTTTCTAAATCAAACAACATGAGTCCATCTAACTTTCAATATTTTATCACCCGGGATTCCGGCAATGATGCCTACCAGGTCTGGGCCATGGATCCGGACAGCCCTTCCCTCCTCAAAAAAATCGCCGGTAAAAGCGGGAATACCATTCCTAAAGATTTTCACTTGGTACAGGTGGGTAATTATATGCTGCAATGGAGTCCGCTGAATAAAGACAATCAATATGCCTATCGCCTGCTGCAGTTCAATCCCGAGGAGGCCAGTCCATTGGGCAGTTATGATGCAACCGGTAAATGGACTGAAAGTGCTATACAGGCAGGGACCTGGGCCAAAGGAAAATTTTTTGGCTCACGGTCTGATTTTGCCAATCCGGATGGTGCTAAGAAAGGCTTTGAAACCGGCACAGACCTGGTGCTGCTGTCGCTCCATAATTTTGTACTCAACTGGATCCCTACCGAAGGCAGAGGTACGTATCAACTCTTCAATTTCGATCCCGGAAGCAAAGATCCCTTGCCTGCACCTTACACACCACAAGGCGCATGGCTGACGATTGAAAGCGGACACGAACTCCATTATATCAATGGGTATGTCCTCGATTGGAAACCGGCCACAGGCGATTATGCCATCTGGCAATTCGATGCGCAAGCCGAAGATCCGCTGAGTTATCCCGCCATCCATCGCGGAAGCTGGAAAAAACTGGGCATCAACAGCAGGCACCAACTCAATGTGATAGGTAACTATGTACTGGACTGGGAACCTGCCACTAACAATTATCGCCTTTGGGCATTTGATCCCAACAGGGAACATGGACTGACGGGACCGGTCAGACAAGGAACTCTGCCGAAGCAAATCACAAAGACAACTTCATTTACAGCCATCGAAACATTGATCCCCAAAGATGCCCAGATGAAGGGCAAACCTGGAACGATAGATTACATGCGGGATAAGATCGAGCATGTCATTTATTACATGATTGAAAACCGTTCGTTTGATCACGTATGCGGATGGCTCTATGACAAAAATGCCCCGATCAAAGTCATCGGCCCGGAAGGTCCATACCGCGGGGTCGATAAGAAATTTACCAATACGTTTCGCGGAAAAGAATATGCCATCACGAAGTACAACAATGGCAAACTGAGTGAAAAGACTCCGGATGGCAAGCCATTTGTGCTGGACCTGGACAAGCAGGATCCGTATCACGACAATTCGGATGTACTGCGCCAGATGTATTCCGCCAACCTCAATGATTACTATGATGGAAAGGAACCGGACATGGGCGGATTTGCAATCAATAACGGAACCGAGGAGGTAATGCTTGGATATTCTCCGGAGCAGTTAACCATTCTCAACGGACTTGCCAAACATTTTGCAATTTCGGATGATTGGTTCTGCTCCATGCCCGGAGGTACGGATGTCAACAGGGCATTTGCACTGACAGGATCTTCCCTGGGCAAATTGAATAATTTCCAAAACGGGGTGACCTATACGGAATGGTCGGAGTATCCACACCGCCCTTCGATTTGGAAGGTGTTGTGGACGAATGGCATCAGGGATTTCAAGATCTATAATGCGGTCGAATGGATCGAATGCAAATTTACCTACAATCTCTTCCTCAAAGGCCAGATACCCTCGATTGATGATCCGTTTGTAGTTGGCAATTACGCCCCGCAACTCAATCAATTCTATGATGATCTGAAATACGGTACACTGCCTAAGTTCACCTTTCTGGAGCCTAAGTGGGTAGCGAGTGCAGGGTCCACTTCATATCATCCCGGCAATGACCTGATCCCCGGTGAACGCGCACTCAATGATATCTTCAATGCACTGCAGAAAAGTCCGCTATGGGAAAAAACGATGCTGGTCATCACCTTTGATGAGCATGGAGGAATGGCGGATCACGTGAAGCCTCCTGCGGCTGTCAAGCCTTATGCGAATGAATCGCTGGGAGGGTTCCATTTTGACAGGTTGGGGGTCCGGATACCGACAATCCTGATATCACCGTGGATTTCGGAGAATACTGTATTCCGTTCCGAAACGGATACGGCGTATGACTCAACGTCGATTCTCTCCACGCTCTTGCAATGGCTGGGCATACCGAAGTCCAAATGGGGACTGGGAGAGCGTACCCATCATGCGCCATCGTTTGAAAGCGTGGTGCGGGAGAAGAAGGCGCGTAAAGGTGAGATTCAGCTGCAGCCGCCATGGGATGCCGTGTTTCCTAAACAGACTGGGGATACAGATGAAAAGAAGCCATCCGGTGTGCCGTTGCCTGTGCATGGACTCCACCGATTGGTTGTTCCGCGCATGGTCGCTGACCTGACACCCCTTTTGAGCAATACAGAACGGGCGAAGATCACAGATGACATACTCCAATCATCAGAAAGCCTTGAAGTATTGCATAAGCGATTGGTGGATCTGCATCAAAAACATAAAAGGTAATTCTGTAATAGAACCCTTATCGTTTGACAAATGTCTTTCCTGCATAAAGAAAAAGTCCGGAGGCGAGCGTGAATAACAACAATAGTAATCCTGAGTTGATCAACACTATGGTGATTCCTAATTGTGTAACATCTACAAAAGGATAGGGATAAAATCCTGAAAAATGACCACGCATCAATATATAAATCAGGTAGACCAGAGGGTAGATGGCCCATGTCAGGATTTTCCGGTAGGGAACCAGCCTCGTGGTCTCTTACAAGTACCAAAAAAGGATGATTAAAAGGGGTATGACGGAACGGAGCAGTTCATCGACCACCAACTGCAACCCCTTTGGTTGCCACAAATGTCTAAGAGCCACCTGGTATATCAGGCCTACTATTGTGATATAGATGGTTATGGTGATGAGGACCCCCGGCCCATGGATCATAAGAGACCAATCCTCCCTGGCCAGGCAACGACTGCCTGAAATTATCGTAGCTCTCCTTCTGCAATCAACCGCCGGAAAACGGAGGCAATAAAGCCACTGTATCTCCTGCCCTCAGCATCACATTACCACGTATGACTTCCATGTTGACCGCGACCAGATATTTGGCGGATGTTAAGGTTGGATATTTTTCTACAAGTGTAGCTATGAGTTGGTCAGTATCGATCATATCCTCTAGCTGACAAGAGCTTTGACCTGTGATGTCGGTCAGTTGGCCGAAGACGAGGATTTCGATGGTGGAATTCATGATCGCAAATTACAGCTATTTGAATCAATAATGTCTGGCATCCCCTTCTTGACTTGCTTGCAGCAAGTCTTTTCGCAAAATGAAATCAAGATTACTTACAAGGCCAAAAGTGTGAATGTTGAATTGAATTTGTATCCCGGCCCCTGAGCTTGTCGAAGGGAAGAAAAAAGCATTGTCTTTTCCGCTGCCGCCTCTTCGTTGGCGAAGAGGGCGGCAGCGGAAAAGTCCTGAGATCAATACCCTTCGGCATGCTCAGGGGCCCCTATTTAAGTCATCAGCAGCTTTACTGAAGCGATGACGAGGACGATTGCAAGTATCCACTTCAGCTTCCTGTTTTCAAAATGACCCGCGCCGAAATAAGATCCTAAGGCACCCCCTGCGAAAGCAATCACTAACAGCCAGATCATCTGGGTTTCTACATGAAGACCTTTTGTCCACAAACCTCCAAGGCCTGCAAGTGAATTGACAAAAATAAACAGGGCAGATACCGCTGCCGTCCTTTTCATGTCCGCCCAATGAAGTAACAGGATAACAGGGCTTAAGATGATTCCTCCACCGATGCCAATCAACCCTGATAAAAATCCGATGGAGGCACCAATCACAAGCGAAAACAGCAGGTGTGGATGTACCGTCTGATTTGTTTCGCGCTTTCTGAAATTGAGCAATCTGATTACCGAAAAGAAAAGGAGGACTGCTAATACTTTTTTATAGATATCCGCATCCACCACGAGCATGCCCCCAATAAAAGCGGCCGGAACAGATGCCAACGCAAATGGCCAGAATAACTTCCAGTCAAAATGCCCCTGACGGTAGTATTGGATAAATGCAATCAACGAAACCGCCAGGTTCAACAACAGAGCCGTCGGTCGAATAAAATCCGGTGCAAAAGAAAAGAAAGCCATCAACGCCAGATACCCACTGGCGCCCCCATGCCCTACGGCAGCATAGAGGAAAGCCACGATGGGTACCAAAACATAAAAGAGGATTTCTGAATGTAGCACGATATTGGTTTATGGCTTATGGTTTATGGCTTATAGCTTATGGCTTATAGCTTATATTAACAGCTTATGTTATCAATGCTGCTTCAATAGGCTAAATCAGAATCATCAACACATCGACCAGTTCGCCTTTAGTAATTACGTCCCTTTCCTCCTCTAATTCAACAAGTGCATCTGCGTGTGAAAATGAATTCATCAGATAACTCTCCTGGTGATCGAGGATAAATACGGTATTGCCTTTGGTCTTTCCTTTCATAAATTGTGTGAGCCCGGGCTTCCGCTGGAAATCATGGGCCAGGATCATCTTGAGTCGCTTCTGATACTGCCTTCCTGTAAACTTACCTATGGCAGGTGTGATATATTCATAAAAGCAACTCAATACGGCTGCCGGATTGCCCGGTAAGCCAAAGACCAGCACGTTGTCAAAAGTCCCGAAATAAAAGGGTTTTCCGGGCTTTTGTTTCACTTTATGAAATACTTTTTTTACACCACATCTCTCCAGAGAGGACGGCACCAGATCATACTCGCCTACAGATGCTCCACCGGTGAGGATCAATAGATCTGCATCCAGTGCAGCTTGTATCGCATGGACAATCGCATCTTCATCATCCGCCACGATCTCCACCGATACGGGTGTGATGTCCATCGCCTGCAGTGCTGATCTCAGGGCAAAAGAATTTGATTCAAATATCTGCCCGCCTCCAAGATGGCCTCCCGGCTGCACTAGCTCCTTTCCGGTGACTATGATCCGAATACGGGGAAGCGCATATACAGTCACCTGGATAATCCCTAGACTTGCGAGAAACGAAATGGAGGCCGGGGTCATCCGATGACCTTTCTTCAGGACGATATCACCTGCTTTAGTCTGAGAACCCTGCAACCTGACATTGGATCCGGCTAAAATCATTTCGTCCCTGATCATAATCAGTCCACCAGTGAGTTCAACCTTCTCCTGCATCACCACGGTATCCAATCCCGACGGCAATGGGGCGCCGGTAAAAATCCGTACACCCTTCGACCCGATATGACCATTATAAACAGTGCCCGCCTGCACCTCACCGGCAATTTCAACTCCGACCTTCTTGTCCCAATCCGAATAAGAAAAAGCATAACCATCCACTGCCGATTGATGAAAAGGGGGTGTATCGACCGGTGAAACTATATCTGCGCTCAAGGCTCTGTCAAGGGCATCGATCAGCGGCAATACTTCCTCACGGTTACCTCTTGAATGATCGCTGATTAATTTCCTTGCCTCGGATACCGTTATCATCTTGCCATATTTGACCGTAATGTAAATCAGGAAAATCCTATTGGCCAAACTATTTTATCCGCCGATCCGGATCATACTCCGGTTGGTGAGCGCATCGGCATCAATCTTTTCATAATCCTGTGTAAACTGTCCGCCAAGTGCCTCTTCTTTTTCGAAAACGCACTGTTCGATCATCGGCATGATGTCCTCACCGTTGCGATAAGCCGTCAGCAAGTCAACCTCCCCTTTCGAAAAGAGACAGTTCTTCATCCTGCCGTCGGCGGTCAGTCGCATGCGATTACAGGTGGCACAGAACGGAGCACTCATCGTACTGATGATGGCGAAGGTGCCTTCGTGGCTATAGACTTTAAATTTTTTAGCTGTAGCATTGGCCTCATCCCGCAGCTTGATGAAATCGTATCGGGTGGCTATGGTCTCCAGAATCTCCTGATAACTGACCACTTTTTCATTCTCCCAATGGTTGCCGCTAAAAGGCATAAACTCAATAAAGCGGATGTGGATCGGCTGCGTTTTAGTCCATTCTACAAAATCGATGATCTCGTCATCATTCATGCCACGCATCATCACCACATTGACCTTGACATGAAAACCCCCATCGATCAACAACCGGATGTTGTCCCAAACTTGTTGGAAATGAGCCCTTCTGGTAACCCTGAAAAACTTATCGGACTGGAGCGTATCGAGGCTGACATTGACTGACCTGATCCCTGCTTCCTTAAAAACCGGAACAAATTCGTGGGCTCTATAGCCATTGGTCGTCAGGGTGAGTTCGACGGGATATTTAGAAAGCAACCTGATGATCTCTGCGGCTTCCTTCCTGACGAGTGGTTCGCCTCCCGTCAGCCTGATCTTCCGGACGCCCATCCGGACGAACATACCTGCAAATGCATCGATTTCATTCACCTGCATAAGGTGGGCAGAAGGCTTAAATTTCATTTCCTCATCAGGCATACAGTATGTGCACCTGAAATTGCAGGCATCCGTCAGAGATATCCTAAGGTAATCGTGTACACGTCCAAATCCGTCCTTGATCATACGTAACTGATTCTTGTGGAATGCTAGGCCAAAGATAGAGTTATAATTTTCTATAGCCGCTTAAGGAGCGATGGGTGGAGGAAGTCAAACTATTTGCTCCCGCAAACCAGGAAATACTGAATAAAACTCCCAATATAAATACCGTTGCAGGCGTATGCTCCTGCGACCATAGGAATACCCAGAATGATTCCCAAAGAAAATTTCTATTGAAATTCATGTAGGAATCTCAGTTGTTGCAGGAGCAAACTCCTGCAACGGCATGCAGATTCTCTATCAGGTTTGGCAGCAATTGGCAGAGAGATCATGATCCCACGTAAAGCCTATCCAAAAAGTCAAAACAAAGCGTTTTCTTTGCTGTTTATGCAACATTCTTAAACCCATATAATTCTACATCCTATGAAAAATATCCTCCTCCTTTCACTTGTTGCCTTGATCGGACTGGTGTCCTGTAAGCCAAAAGACGCAGCCACTGAAGCAACAACGCAGGCCGCTGACTCTACCATGCCTACCCCTCCCGGATATGCAAATGTTTCCGCGGAACTGGCTGGCATGTACAAGGGCATATTACCATGTGCAGATTGTGAAGGGATTGAGACAGTCCTCGTACTCAATACTGACAATACCTTCCTCCTGAAGACCACTTACCTAGGCAAACCGGAAGGGGCACCGAATGAGCAAACAGGTGCTATGAGATGGAATACGGAAGAGCGTTTTATCGTGCTCGCCGGAATCTCCAATACACCTAACAAATATCTGGTTGGTGAAAACAAACTCACCCAGCTTGACATGAACGGCACTCAGATCACCGGTGACCTGGCGGATAAATATATTCTTGCCAAACAATAAACTATCACCAATCAAATTTAATATGAAGAACCTGGCCAGAATTCGTTTTCTAATTCCTTTCATGCTGCTTTTTGTGCTGACTTCCTGTGCTCAAAAGGAGGCTTCCTGGGCCGGAACCTATAAAGGGGTGCTACCATGTGTCAACTGTGAAGGGCTCGAAGCTATTCTGACGCTCAAGGAGGATACCACTTTCCTTTTGAAAATTAATTTTCTCGGATCGGATGTAACCATACCCGATACAACAGGAAATGTCATCTGGAATGAGCCCAATAAATTATTCACCCTGGATATAAAAAGCTATTTCTCCTCTCAATTCGAGATAGCGGGTGATACGCTCATCAACCTTGGTCTAGATGGCGCACGCGTGGTGGGTTCGGATGCTAACAAGTTTATCTTTAAAAGGCAATAGTACATTTTGCTTAAATCAACCCTCCATATGGAAAATTCCTGATGCTTCACATGGCGAAAATGGCACCTCTGGTAAAATTTGAGGCCAAATAGTCTGACCTCATTTTCATTTGTTTACATATGAGCCTTGTGCATCCTGGTTGATCCCCGGTTTCACAAGGCTCATCACTTACAGCAGGATTACAGGTCTATCCGGAATTTATAAACTATCGTATATTTCCCCTCTGAAAAACGGAGAAACCGAAATCATACAAAACGACAACCACCACTCATGGATTTCACTGAAGTAATTATGCCCCTGATGACCTTGATAGCACTCGAGGTTATCCTGGGTATTGACAATGTCATCTTCATCTCCATTCTTGCGGATAAGCTTCCCCCGGAGCAGCGCCAGAAACTGCGCCAACTGGGTATCGGCCTTGCGATGTTCATGCGCCTGGTTCTGCTGACCCTGATCTCCTGGATCATGAAGCTTGACAATACGCTGTTTACAATCATGGACAACAATATTTCAGGCAAGGATATTATCCTTCTCGCCGGTGGTACCTTTCTGCTCTATAAGAGTACAAGGGAGATTTATCTCAAATCTGAAGAAGAGCAACATGGCTATGAAGATGCAGCCCTAAAGAAGAAAGTCTCCTTTAAAGATATGTTGTTTCAAATATTGTTGCTTGATATCGTGTTTTCCATTGACTCCATCATCACGGCAGTCGGAATGGTTGACCAGTTGTGGATCATGTACACCGCTGTGATCGTGTCGGTCACCATCATGCTCTTTGCCGCCAAGCCAATCAGTGAATTTATTTCCAGGCACCCTTCGTTCAAGATTCTGGCCTTATGTTTCCTGCTGATCATCGGTATATCCCTCATTGGTGAAGGACTTGACTTCCACATTCCGAAGGGATACATCTATTTCTCGATGGCGTTTTCCTTCTTTGTGGATTTCATTCAGCTGAAGACGGTCAAGCCGAAGAAGGTGAAAGCGAAAGAGGCACAAGAGGCGAAAGAGGCGAAAGAGGCACAAGAGGCGAAAGAGGCCTAAAAGGCTTATAGCGCTTTGAAAATCCCATCTTAAAAATTTCTCCAACAAAGAAGGATCTCTTTGTGTTAAGGAGTCCATGTCTACTATACTTATCATCGGCGCTTCGTCAGGGATTGGCCAACAACTTGCTGTACAGCTTGCATCTGCAGGTCACCAGGTCATTGGTACGTATCATTCGAAACCAACAACCTCTGAAACCCCTAATCTTACTTATCATCATTGCAATGTCCTGGACGAACAGCCCGAATTCTCCTTTGTGCCGGAAGCAATTGATGGACTTGTGTATTGTCCAGGAAGTATCATGCTGAAGCCCTTTCACAGGATAAAGCCTGCTGACTTTCTGAATGATTACCAATTACAAGTGATTGGGGCGATTAAAACCATTCAGGCGACATTGCCTGCGCTAAAGAAAGGGAAACAATCATCCATTGTGCTTTTTTCAACCGCAGCGGTTCAGACAGGATTAAATTTCCATACGCTGGTGTCCTCCTCTAAGGGTGCACTTGAAGGGATGACCAGAGCACTTGCCGCAGAGCTTGCTCCATCTATCAGGGTAAACTGTGTTGCCCCATCCCTCACGGATACTCCAATGGCTGCTTCACTACTCAATACAGATGAGAAAAGAGCTGCCAATGCTTTACGTCATCCACTCAGGCGAATTGGTACCCCTTCAGACATCGCGAATATGGTTGAGTTTCTGCTGACCGAAAAATCAGGATGGATCACCGGACAGATAATGCATGTGGATGGGGGTATCTCCAATCTAAAGGTTTAACTTGAGGGAAATCATCTACCTCTTATGCTTAAAGAAATAAATTGGGCTTCCCTATTGGTATGCGTTGCGATCCCACTAGTAGCAGGAACCCTCTCAGGATTCGCCAATGTGAATAGCATTAACACCTGGTACAATACCCTCATTAAACCATCTTTCAATCCCCCCAATTATCTTTTCGGGCCTGTATGGACTATGCTGTATATCCTGATGGGTGTCAGTTTATACATAGTAGTTCAGACCACAAAATCGGATCTGCGAACCACCGCACTGATGATTTTTGGGCTGCAGC
This sequence comes from Saprospiraceae bacterium, assembly GCA_034439675.1. Lineage (GTDB taxonomy): Bacteria > Bacteroidota > Bacteroidia > Chitinophagales > Saprospiraceae > Opimibacter. Next base: position 22,043 of record JAWXAW010000130.1, read on the forward strand.
TAGTCTTAAACTTCAGCTGGAGTTTTATCTTCTTCTATTTCCAATCCCCTGCCTTTGCATTGATCGTCATCCTTGCATTATGGATTGCAATCCTCATGATGCTCCTTTACTTTTATAAACTTTCTCCTCTGTCAGCATACCTGCAGATTCCTTACTTCCTATGGGTGAGTTTTGCCACCGTATTGAATGGGGCGGTGTGGTACCTTAATAAATAATTATTCTTTGGCAATCGCATCGACATCATTTGCAATCGCCGGTAGGGTCTGCAAATAAGCCCACACCGTTGATGCTTCCTCATCTGTCATAGCGGAATATGGGACCATCGGATATCGAAGTGCAGGCTTACCATCCCTTTGTCCAAAACGAACCGCTTTGATAAACTGCTCTTCGGTCCAGTTGCCCAGGCCTGTTGCTTTATCTGGCGTCAGGTTTCTGGTATGAATAATCGTGCCCTCTAGATTAGGCATTGCATTACCACCACTGAAATAGCCGGGTGTCTTTTCAGGCTCCATGATATTCATCGTTTCGAAGCTGGGGCTATGGCAACCAAAACATTCCACCTTGCCGGTGGAGAGGTATTTGCCAAAAGCGACTTTATTCGTTATAGGTGGCGCTGCTATGGGCTGCGTTGGATAGGGCATTGGCTTAAAGGCAACGTAGCTTAAAAACTTAGTCAGGAAGGATGGCTGACAGGGAGGTTGCGCTTTGGCCACCGGTGCAAGCTCAGGAGCGTCAGATCGCAGGTAGGCTATTACACCATGCAGATCTTTGTCAGAAAGGTGCGGAAATTTAGGCATCCAAGGTGGTGCATAGTTGCCGTCACGCTTGATACCCGTGCGCAACAGGTAGACCAGTTCACCATCTGTGTATCGACCAGTTCCATATTTCTCATCCCGGGTGATATTGGCTGACCATGCTTTTCCAAATTCTACAGGCAGGTCGCTCATCATTTGGCCTTCCAGCAAGCCGTTTGAAGCCATATGGCATTGATTGCAGACCATCGTCGCGAGCCGCTTTCCTTCGGCAAGCATGGCACTGTCCGCGGTCACTTTCAATTCGGGTGCTTTTACTTCATAGCTGGGGATACCCGCAAAGTGAATGTAGGCTGCGCCGACGGCTAAAACAAGGACTCCGAGCCCCACTAGGATACCCAGAATCTTAAAGACTCTTTTCATGATAAATTGGTTTCGTTTTGTTAAGAATTGGGCCCTCAACTTTCAGGTGCGGGCCGGAAAGCCAACCAAAATAATGAATTCTCCAATTTCTGCACGAATAAAAAGAGGTCGGATTTTATTTACAATTATTTTACAAATTCCCTTTTACATACCATTTCTCTTGCCTGCTTTGATTTCAGATGGGCAATACCTGCCAGAGGAAGGTCAATCCTATGATCTAAAACTGATCCCTCCAAAGCGCAATTGGCTTACAAGTTCCTTCACCTGACCGCAACAGAAAATGACGAATGCGTTTAATATTAAAGACTTTCAAAATATATAGCTGGATGTTATAAAATGGTTTAAGATCTAAATGGGGCTCAAGTCCCCTCAACTCAACTTCCTAAAACTCCTTACTATGGAATCGGATAGCATCCTCTATACTACACGCAGCCAACCACTGGTGCGAACTAAGACCGGGACCGGCGTGAAAGTCGGTTAACCTGAAGTGGACAAATTGTTTACCATCAATTATACCTGTCGCAACGTTGAGTTAATATTTTAAAGGTAATTTTGCGCCATCAAAAATCTGAGCGATCAAATCATTGACCAACATAGATCACCGTTTCTCCGAAAAGCGGGGAATTGAAGTTGACAGGCCTCTACATCTTCATGGTGAGACAGAAAAATCAAAGGGTTTCCTTTCCCACTTCATGCTTTTTACTTCCGGGTCGGCTTTATCATCATCAACTTGATGGTGGTCACAAGTCCTGGAGGTTGAGTGTCCACGACTTTTTAACCTACATCAATCATTTGTTCCATCGTATAGCAACTAATCTGAAATAAAAATCGACATGCAATCCAAATCAATTCTCATCCCACTAACCTTCCTTTTACTAACCGCTTGTGGAAGTAAGCAAAATAATGATACCTCTGGAGATACGCTCACCGGAAATATCAATATCGACGGCTCAAGCACCGTATATCCAATCACCGAAGCTGTGGCCGAAGAATTCCAGAAAATTGAACCTGGTGTGAAAGTTTCGGTAGCCCTTTCCGGCACAGGAGGCGGATTTAAAAAATTTGGCAGAGCCGAGACAGACATCAATGATGCTTCACGACCTATCAAGCATGCAGAGGATAGCATCGCCAAAGCTCACAATGTGAGATATGTTGAACTCATCGTTGCCTTTGACGGTATGGCCGTTGTCGTCAATCCAAAGAATGACTGGTGCAACGATATGACTGTGGCAGAATTAAAAATGCTATGGGAACCGGAAGCCCAGGGCAAAATCAAAAAATGGAACCAGATCAGGCCTGAGTGGCCAAATGAAGAAATTCATCTTTTTGGGGCAGGTGTGGAGAGCGGAACCTACGACTATTTCACAGAGGTGATTGTTGGCAAGAGTCATTCCAGCCGTGGTGATTTTACGGCTAGTGAAGATGATAACGTGCTGGTCCAAGGCGTAGCTTCTGATAAATATGCATTGGGTTTTTTTGGCCTTGCTTATTATGAAGAAAATCAAGATAAACTCAAAGTTATTGGTATTGATGACAACAACGCTGACAATGGCGCCGGCCCCATTTTGCCAAGTATGGAAACCGTAAAAAATAAATCATACGCGCCACTTGGCAGACCGCTGTATATCTATGTGAATAGTACCGCCGGCAAACGCAAAGAGGTGCAGGAATTTGTCCGGTTTTATCTCAATAATACCAATACGCTAACTGCTGAAGTAGGATTTATTTCATTGACTGATACAGAATCTACCGAAGCCAAAGCCAAGTGGGAATCATTTATCACTTCATTGTCCTCTGTACAATAAACCATTAGCAGGGTGCTAACGCAATTCATCTTGCTACCCTGTATACCCTGATTGTAAATGGACATTAAATGAGCATAAAAGAAAAAATCATTGAAGGCCTTCTGCTCATGTGCGCGGCTGTCAGCATTCTGACGACTGCAGGCATCCTATGGGTGCTGATTTCAGAGTCTTCTGTATTTTTCAGGAAAGTACCGCTCAGTGATTTTTTATTTGATACGCAATGGACCCCGCTTTTTGCGGATAAGCATTATGGGATCTTACCGTTGGTCACCGGCACCCTGCTCACTTCGTTTATAGCTATCATGGTAGCGCTGCCTGTCGGGCTTTCTATCGCTGTATACCTTAATGAATATGCGCCTAAGAGTTTCCGCAGAACCGTTAAACCTGTTCTTGAGATACTCGCATCGATCCCAACTGTAGTTTATGGATTTTTTGCGTTGATGGTGATCACGCCGTTTCTGCAACAGATATTTCCGACGATGGCTGGCTTTAATGCATTATCGCCGGGTATCGTGATGGGGATCATGATCATACCGATGATTTCTTCCCTGAGTGAAGATGCCTTATATGCGGTGCCTACATCGCTACGGGAAGCATCTTATGGCATCGGTGCGACACGCTATCAAACCTCCTTTAAGGTTCTGGTTCCGGCAGCATCGTCAGGTATTATTGTTTCTGTGATCCTAGGTATCTCTCGGGCGGTAGGAGAAACGATGATTGTTGCTATCGCAGCCGGACAGCAGCCGCGACTGACATTCAATCCGTTGGTTCCGGTTGAAACCATTACCACCTATATCGTGCAGGTAAGTCTTGGCGATGTGGTGCAGGGTTCCATTGAGTACCAAACCATATTTGCTGCTGGTATTGCGCTATTCGCACTGACGTTTATTCTCAATAATGTCAGCTTTTATATAAAGAAGAAATTCCAGGAAAAATATGAGTAGGCGGATTGACTATAATCGGATTCAGGACAACTTGTTCCGGATCGTCGGGATAGGTTGTACGCTATTCGGCTTGTTGATGCTGGGTTTTTTCCTATACAGTGTCATTAGCGAAGGGTGGCCCAGGTTAAGTGCACAATTTTTCACTTCCCTGCCATCGCGCAAGCCTGAAGAAGCGGGCATTCTGATTCCGCTTTTTGGTACCATCTGGGTGATGGTATTGACTTCGCTTATTTCCATTCCACTCGGCGTTGCATCAGGGATATACCTTGAAGAATACGGTAAAAAAAACAGGCTGGCTTCGCTGATTGAAATCAACATCACTAATCTGGCTGGTGTGCCATCTATTATCTATGGGTTACTGGCGCTCGAAATATTTGTGCGTATTCTGGGATTAGGGAAAAGTCTTCTTTCGGGGAGTCTTACGCTTGCCCTTCTTATTCTACCTATTATTATTGTTGCCACCCGGGAAGCTTTGAAAGCAGTACCGAAAACTATACGCGAAGCATCTTATGCTCTGGGGGCTACCAAATGGCAAACGACATGGTTTCAGATATTACCCGCTTCAGCAGGAGGTATTGTGACCGGGGTGATTCTTGCCATTTCCAGGGCGATCGGGGAGACTGCGCCTTTGATTGTCATCGGGGCCATGCTCTACATCACTACACTTCCTTCCAGCCCAATGGATGATTTTTCGGTATTGCCGATTCAGATATTCAATTGGCTGTCACGCCCGCAAAAAGGATTTATTATCAATGCCACCGCAGCGATCATTGTGCTGCTGGCCATCACGTTTATATTGAACGGAATCGCCATCTACCTGCGTAACCGCTGGCAGAAAAAAGTAAAATGGTAACAGACATGACAACGCATAAATTATTAGCTGAAAATGTAAACGTGTATTACGATCAGGCGCATGTCATCAAAGACGTCAGCCTGACGATCGAACCCAACACCGTCACTGCCTTTATCGGGCCTTCCGGTTGTGGTAAATCCACGTTCCTCCGGCTGATCAACCGCATGAATGATTACATCGATGGATTTCGAAAAACCGGCCATATCCTGATCGATGGCGAGGATATCTATGACCGTAAAATAAGGGTCGAAGAATTACGCAAAAAAATCGGTATGGTTTTTCAAAAACCAAATCCATTTCCGAAATCGATCTATGAAAATGTCATCTATGGACTACGGATTCAAGGCATCAATAAAAAATCTATCCTTGACGAAACGGTCGAACGATCACTTCGTCGGGCCGCCATCTGGGATGAAGTAAAAGACAATCTCAACAAATCTGCTCTTTCGCTTTCCGGAGGTCAACAACAACGAATCTGTATCGCCCGTACGCTGGCTGTAGAGCCTTCCATTGTATTGATGGACGAGCCAGCTTCAGCGCTTGATCCGATCTCTACCGCTAAAATCGAAGAACTGATCTACGAACTCAAGACCCAATACACGATCATCATTGTGACGCACAATATGCAACAGGCTGGTCGGGTAAGTGATAGAGTCGCTTTCTTTTATATTGGTGAACTGATCGAATATTCGGATACCAAAGAAATTTTTATCAATCCTAAAAAGGAACTGACCCAAAACTACATCACCGGCCGGTTCGGATAACCTTTGTACCTTGCTATGGAGGCTCTAGACACCCCTATCGAATCTAATGCACTAAAATCCGATATAATGACTCATTTAGAGGAAGAATTGACCATGTTGAAATCAGAGATCACGGTGATGTGGCAGAAGGTGATTTCCCAATTGCACAAGACCCGCGAAGCGTTACTTGAATTTGATAAAGACCTCGCTCGCGAAGTCGTGTCCGCAGAAAAGCGGGTCAATGCCCTGGAGCTTAAAATAGACCGCGATTGTGAAAACATTTTCGCCCTCTTTAATCCTGTAGCCGTCGATCTGCGCACTGTACTGGCCGTGCTCAAAATCAACAACAATCTCGAACGGTCCGGTGATATCGCCGAAGGTATCGCCAAGTATATCATTTCTGCAAACGAACCATTCGATAAAGAATTGCTGGAGAAAACCCAAATCCTTCGGATGTATGATGAAACCAACAGCATCCTTGAAGACGTACTCAAAGCTTTTGAAACTGAAGACACTCGAATGGCACGCAGTATATTCAAGCGGGATGAGCTCGTAGATGAAATCAATGTAAAAGCAAATGCCGTCGTCGCAGATTTTATGCGGTCTCACCCTGATAAAATTGAAGAAGGACTGTACCTCATCTCCATGATCCGTAAACTGGAGCGTGTAGGCGATCATTGTAAAAACATCGCCGAGGAAATCATTTTCAATATCGAAGCCAAAGTGCTCAAGCATAAGAGTAAGAAGAAGAAGGAAGAGTGATGCTTCGACCTGCTGACACTCAGCCTAGTGCTTCAGCTCAGCAACCATGAGAAAAAAGAAAAATGAAAAGCGGTGTGCTGAGCGGAAGGTTGGTGAGTTGTAGCACATGGATTCGTAAAGCAGGTCGAACCAATCGAAACATGAAGAATAAATCCAATACAAATCCATCCTGCTCGTTCAAGTCTTTAGATTTGAATACCATATCGGCTTGTATCCTGACAAGCGGACGTATTCCTGAAATGAGATAAAGCAAATTGAAAATTTGCTGCCGTGAAAGCGCAGATAGAAGCGTCGCTTAACGCTACTTACATAAATAACATTTGTTACACTTCAACCTGCTTTTAACCGCTACCTTTCGGTTCTATCAGATCTTAAGAGCATCATGAAGAAGCTATCCATCGTATTCACCATCCTGTTAGCGTCCGTTTTGACATCCGCTCAGACAGACCCCTTTCAAATCCATCTGGAACCATTAACCATTGACAGTCTGCCTGGCCTTCAAGCATATGCATGGGGGCAGCATAACGGCAAATGGCTGATCATCGGTGGCCGGATGGACGGCCTTCATCGGCGACAACCATGGGCGACCTTTAATCCTGATGGCCGGAATACTCAACTCTTTGTAGTAGATCCTGAGCATGCAAAAATCTGGTCCGCTCCATTGACATCACTCTCCGTTCCATTGCAGGATCAACTCAGTTCTACCAATATGGAATTTCACCAGGAAGGAAATTTTCTGTACCTGATCGGTGGATATGGTCATAGTGAAACAGTTGGGTCCAAAGTGACCTATGCGATGCTGACTGCAGTAGATGTACCCGGCGTCATCTCTGCGATAGAAAAAAGTGAAAACATCATACCTTTTTTCAGGATGATGACGGATACCCGATTTGCTGTCACAGGTGGCCACCTCAACAAAATCTATGATACCTACTATCTGGTAGGTGGACAGAAATTTGATGGCAATTATAACCCCATGAACCACGCCACCTTCACGCAGGAATACACTAACGCTGTACGCACCTTCCGGCTGGCAGATGATGGAAGCACACTCAAGGTGACACATTTATCGACCATAACAGATACCCTGGCCTTTCATAGGAGAGACTATAATGTTGCTGCGCAGATCATGCCGGGTGAAAAAGAAGGGTTGATGAGTTTTTCAGGACCCTTTCAACTCCATGCTGATCTCCCGTATTTGAACGTAGTCAGTATAGATCAGGATGGGTATCGCGTCGTACCTGACTTTGCACAGTATTACAATAACTACCATTGTGCCGTCTTGCCTGCCTATTCCGCTGAGACAGATCAAATGCACACAGTATTCTTTGGCGGAATTGCACAATACTATGAGGAAAATGGACAACTGGTTCAGGATAGTGATGTCCCCTTTGTGAAAACAATAGCCCGTGTCACGCGTGACCAGGAGGGCCATATGCGTGAATACAAATTGCCACAAGAGATGCCTGGATACCTGGGTGCCAGTGCTGAATTTATTCCATTGCTTTCTGTTCCAACCTATGACAACGGAGTGATCAAGTTGGATGAATTGACCGGTGATACTATTCACGTGGGCTATACCTACGGTGGTATAGAAAGTACAGCCGCCAATATCTTCTGGATCAATGAAGGCAATGAAAGTGTGGCTCATCCACGGGTGTATAAAGTCTATGTAACCCGCAGCCAGACAACGGCCCTGCAGGCCATAAATGCACAAAGCAACAACGGCCTTCAACTCCAGATTTATCCCAACCCAAATGACGGTGAATTCAACATCCTGTTTCAACTTAAAAAATCATCGCCCGTGTTGCTGACCATCACCGACGAAAACGGGAAAGTAGTATTGAATGAGGATTTGTCTGACCAGACAGCAGTTGGTTTCAACCGCGTTGAGAAAAAATTCAAACCTTTCACTATTGGAGGAATATATTTTGTGACGATCAGTGCTGAAGGGCTGACAGCTACGCAGAAGATTATCGTGAAGGAGTAAAGCCAAAAAAGGAAAGGGCAAAAGACACAGCAGCAGGTGTCTTGGATTTATTGTAAATTGGTGGTCAACAGTTGCTATCTGATTATGCGCATACGATGTCTATTTGTTCTTACCTTTTTGATGATGATGGGTATTGCCAGTTCGCAATCTGCAGTGGTAGCGTATGGCAAGAACAGCAGGGTGGGCAAATTCGCGGACATACGTGGGTTCCAGATGTATTATGAAACCTATGGGACAGGCGAACCGTTGCTGATCATTCATGGGAATGGAGGCTCTATCTCAGATTTTAATTTCCAGATTCCGTATTTAAGAAGGAAATATCGATGATTGGAAAAACAGGGAATTAGTAGCTCCCGGTACAACATTTGAATACAATGATACGCGCGTCAATATGCTCGCCTATGCGCTGTTGCAGGTTTTTCGCAAACCCTTGCCGGCAATACTGAAAGAACATATCATGGATCCAATCGGTGCATCCACTACCTGGAGATGGTATGGCTATGATGATGCCTTTGTCAATGTGGATGGCATGATCATGCAAACGGTCAGCGGCGGTGGTCACTTTGGGGGTGAGTTGTTTGTCAACACGCTGGATCAGGCTCGCTTTGGGTTATTATTTGCGAGAAATGGAAAATGGAAAGATCGTCAACTCATCTCTGCTTCCTGGATTGCGGAGGCTCGCCAACCATCTGAGGCGAATCCGGCTTATGGCTATCTGTGGTGGACCAATGCGGACAACCGTTTTCCCGATGCATCGAAAGATATCTTTACAGCGATTGGCTTTGGAGGAAACTACATCGTCATAGATCAGGCTCATGACATCGTGATAGTGACCCGATGGATGGATGATGATGCGATAGCGGATATGGTTAACCTGGTCATGACTGCCCTGGAGAAATAAGAATATTTATTTAATTTACTGATCTCAAACCAACACGAAACCTACGCATCATGAAAAACCTCTTCATGGTCTTATCCCTGTTGAACTTGTTGATCACAAAAACAAATGCTCAATCCGGCTACCTGGACCTCACTTTCTGCCAAGACGGAATTTTTACTGCTGATCTTGGAATCAATGACTTTGATATCATGTATCAATCAACGCTGCAGGCGGATGGTAAAATACTGTTGACAGGCATTTCAAACGGTGATTTTTCGATCATGCGATTGCTGCCGGATGAGACGCCGGATCCTCAGTTTGGTAACAATGGGCTCGTCCTTGAAGATATAATGGCAAATCTGATCGTGGTCACGCTATCCTTGTCCCGCCTGATGGACGCATTGTGATAGCAGGTGAATCACAGGTCAACAACCAGGGAGATTTTGCCATACTGAGGTTGTTGCCGGAAGGTACACCTGATAGTACATTTGGTATCCATGGATGGGCGGTGACGGACCTAGGTACTGACTTAGAATTTCCCAATTGTGTAGCACTTCAGACAGACGGGAAGATTGTGACTGCAGGAAGAAAGGCGGATGCTTTTCAATCTGACTTCACGATGGTGCGATATCATCCGGACGGGACGGTCGATTCACTCTTCGGAAATAATGGTATTGTAGGGACAAACCTACGCGAAGAAGATGAAGTCACTGCGATAGCTATAGAGCCGATGGACAAATCATCCTCGCCGGATTTTCTTCTGTCGCTGCCTCCGGAGATTTTGCAGTGGCCCGGTATAATGA
>JAWXAW010000131.1:0-4903 GCA_034439675.1 Saprospiraceae bacterium
CCCTTCGCTGAATCGCATGTCGTCAAACAGACAATTTGCAAATATCCTATGCGTAATTGGGTCAAATTCTCATGAATTTATTATTTTTCTAAAAATTCAATCCCATGAAAACGAAATCCATCCTACTCTTACTGACCATTTTCAGTTATTTCAGTTGCTCCAATGACCAGGACAGTATTTTTTCAGATCCAACTAATGAATTTCAAAGTTCCGTTTTTGTTACCATCAAAGACCCTGCTGGCATTCCCATTAAAGGTGCGCAAATTACCTTAGGCGATGTTTCCGGCATTACAGATGAAAGTGGGAACTTATTTTTTCACTCAAGCCATGTTGACCGGTGATGATTATTTGCAGGTCGAAAAAGTAGGCTATTTCAAAGGGTCAAGACGCTTTTATTCTCAGGAATCAAATACGCAATTTCTTCAGATAACCTTACTCCCGCACAAGGAAATCACAAGTTTTAAAAGCAACTATGCGGCGACCATGGCGGTTGACCAAAAAACCAAATTGATATTCCCCAACAATTCGGTAACACGGCAGGATGGCTCACCCTACAGTGGTGATGTGCATGTCATGGCCAGTCTGATCTATGGCGATGATCCGCAATTATCTACTAAAATGCCGGGGGCATTGATAGGCCAGGATGCGTCCGGTAACGAAGTGGCATTAGGTAGTTTCGGTATGATAGCAGTGGAAATACAGGCAGACAATGGGGAAATATTAAAAATCGCAGAAGGAAAAACAGTAGAAATCCAATTGGGTGTACCTGATAATCAACTAGGTCAGGCGCCAGCTTTTATACCTCTCTGGTATTTTGATGAGGATAAGGGCATATGGATAGAGGAAGGACAAGCCGAGCTGCAAGGAAATGTGTATGTGGCCCACGTATCCCATTTTTCCTATTGGAATTGTGATATACTTTTAGAGCTTGTGAATTGGGAAGCCTCTTATGTTGGTGAGGATGGTCGACCAGCACAAAATATTGAGGTTTGTCTGACGATCAAAAGTATCAATGACCAGCGTTGTTCCAGGACGGATGCTAGTGGAATTGTTTATGGACCCATCCCGGCCAATGAAGAATATATCGTATGTATCAAAAATGAATGTGGCAGTATTTTAACAACGTATGAGTTTGGTCCTTTCAGCGATGACATCAAGATGGAAGCCAAGAAGTTGAATAACCTACATGATTATGCCACCATTTCAGGCTCAGCTCTACAGTGTGATGGTTTACCCATTAAATCAGGTTTTGTAAGAGTGCACACACCCAAGAATAATTTCATTTTCCCTATATCAGGTAATGAAGGAAGCTTTGAAGGTGGATATACGTATTGTACTGGGGAGGTCGCGACCTTGTACGTTTATGATATACCAAATGATCTGGTCAGTCATCCACAAGCTTACAACTTTGAACGGAATTTAAATGTGGGAAACATTAAGGCCTGCAATCAGCTGGAAGAATTCATTCGATATACGATAAAAGGATTTTCGCCGGAATATTTTTATTATTTACCTGCATTGACAACTTTTGGTGCTGACTATACCGAGATAGAATCACTGGATAGTATCGGTGTCAAAGGCAGGTTTGGTTTTGTATTTAAAGGTCGGACAGTCGGACAGTTTTCCGCCAATGGTGCTCACGGAAATCAGATCAATATCCCCAATGGTCAAAGTGCCTACGTTACCAGCATGACTGTCAATGTCACTGAATTTGGCCCAGAAGGTGAGTTTATTCGCGGAGATTTCTTTGGCAAGATCAATAAAGGCAGCAACGGAGCCGGTGGCTCGGGCCCTTCTGATTTTAACGGAAGTTTTGCGGTGAAAAATGAGTAGGGATAAAATGGAGATTTAGCCCACTTTGGTACGAAGTTGAAAAGGAAGGCTTGCTCATTAGAACCATACTCTACCTGGGCTTGTTAAATAAAACTCAGCTCAGCCAACTCCTTCCCAATATTCTGAATGCCCGTAATGATACGCTGGCTCTGCGCCTGTGAAGGCTTCTTCGTTCCTGATACATATTGGGATAACAGTGTTGGATTCATCCCGATTTTTTCGGCCAGATGGCGTGCGTTTAAAACTTTATAATACTGAAAAAACTGCTGCAGATCTATTTGCAATTGGATATTAGACTTTGACACTTCATAACCTTCCTCTTCAAAATAAAACGCTATCACCTCCAGAATGTTTTTCTGCAATTCAATGATATTTCGGCCTGTGGTTGCAACAGGATAGGAAAGAGGATAAGCAGAAAAACCCGTGTTTGTTTTTTCGACGATAACGGTGATCTTCTTTTTTAAAGGTTTTAGTGTCATTTCTATTGTAGTTATTTCAAATCTGCGGATTTTAAGATGTTAAGTGCCGTACCGTTTGCAACTTCCTTGCTCCCATGATTAGGAACATACACTAGACCTTTCTTGGTAGTGTGTTTCATTTTTATGTGGGATCCGCGCTGCGAAACTTTAAACCATCCGTCCTGCTGCAGTATCCGAATCAATTGGGAAGATTTCATTCTCTTCTTTTTTGATTTCATCTCCTGCCCCTCGGATTTGAAAGTGGATCAATGATTCAAAAGTAAACTATTATTTACTTAAAACCAATAGGAAGGTTAATTTATATTGACTTTTTGGAGGATTATTCAACTCATTTGCCTAAGCCTTACTAAGGCATTAGAGACTGCCATCACTTTCGCCCCTTAATCTACCACCACGATCTTCTCATACCCCAACATACTCCCCAACGAAGAGATTGAAATCACATACACACCTAAGGGCAGATCAACTATATGAAATGACATCTTATACTCCCCCACCGACGGTGTATCCTGATACAATGTCCTGAAAAGATACCCATGTGCATTATAGAGCGCAATCGTCATGGGACTAGCTTCTGTCACCGTAAAGTTGATCTCCATGTTATCACGCACTGGATTTGGTGTCACACTGAAAGGAATTGACTTGTCGATCGCAACTGTACTAACATTCTGTCCATTGGTCACTTCCCCTATCCACGTTTTGTAGGTGTGTTCGATCTGACCTGTAATACTTGCCCCCACAGATCCTCCTGACCATGTCCGCGGATCAGGACTATTGTGTCTTCGCGCTATGCCCGTATAATGTCCCCATCGTTCGACACTTCCCTCACGGTCCACATAGGTTTCACCACCTTTCACAAGGGTGGACGCAGACCACGACATGCCCTGGTCTACATTCACAACGCGAAATTCCGGAAACAGAGCAGCTCCACTCCGTAGAAATGATATGGTAACCGATCGGTCAGAAGCACTAGTAGCAAATGAAGCCAATCCGGCATGCGCGAGATCGGCTGAACCAGATTCGCCATAATTGCTCGTCATCATGCCTTGTCCAAATGCACCCATACGACTGTAACTGATCCCACTAAAACCACCACCTACATCAATGTTATGCACAAAGTGAATGATCCCATCCAGATAAAAGGCATTGAGTGTGCGCGAGTCGCCACAATCCAGTTTGTCACTGGTCCCCGACTGCGAAGCATCAGCAGGAGGACTATAGGCGTCGGATGGGACGATGTAGCCGATAAATTCCGGATCACCTCCAATATCATTGTCAAGATCCCAAAACCAATACGCATTATCTCCGGCCGCAGCACTGCTGACCAGATAAATGCCCGGCCCATAATCCCCTTGCTGTCCATACGAAGCCGGTGTAATAGAAATCGGCCCGTTGAAAAAGTCTGTCCAAAATTGCCAATCGAGAATAGACGCCACATAGCCATCAGTCTTGTTGATCTGGTAGACGACCGCCTTTTTAAAAGACGTGCCTTCAATAAGATTACCCGACACATATACTTCATTGGTAGATATACCGATCGATGGAAAATCAAACCAGCTTCCATCACCCAAAGGGTTGCCGGGCAATTTGTAAACATTCCATCCATCCATTGGATTCTTTGATTTTGAAAAAGAAATAATCACACGCGATGTCGATGATGTCTTACCATGAAGCGTCACCAGAATAAAACGTTCCTCTTCGGTGTCATACAAGACGCGTGGACTAAAGAAGGATGATGTGAGCTGATCGTCGTTAAAAAAATCCATCCACTCCGCATCATAAAGCCGATCACCATTTTCTGTAAAATAGATGATGCCATCACTATTGGCCGAAATGATGATGCCATCATCTGAAACGGCAATGCTATTACTAGAGGGCGTTTCCAACACCGACAGATTGGCTTCGAAGCTTGCATCGATGACAGGGGTCACAGCCCGTGAAGTAGGTATAGGATCCCCAGAGAAATGATCATCATACTGTTTATGCAAAAGTTTTTCTGCTTTGAGGACGAGTACTTCTGGTGTGGTGATGAATGGAAGTGTATCCGTGGCAAGCTGAGCATGGTTTTGTTTGGGAAAGCCACCAGGTGGTATGTCCAGGCTCAGTGGAGTATGTTGCAGGTCCGATTTGGTGGCTGCATTTTCAATGCGATTTGATGCATTTGCCGGTGGTTTGATTTTTGAATGCTGTGCGCTGAGGTTTAATTGAAAGGACAGCATTAGTAAAAATATGAAGAAGAGAATGTGTTTCATGAATTGAAGTTTTTTGTGTGACGGAAGATAAGGCATTTCTTAGACGAAGTGAAGTAAAGGCCATCATTGAAAACCTCCTCCTACTCTTCTGCGTTCTCTTTGCATACCTATTAAATCTAACAAAATGAGTCCAATCAAGTTCATCACCCTGCTGTCAGCCCTCCTTATCATCACCGCTTGCGGAAACCAAATCAGTAAACCGGCAGAAAATGTTGATAACAATACTATTGACAACACTATTAGTACAATACCCCCTGTGGAAACAGAAGCCGCCAATACCACCTACACCCCGGCTTTCAAAGGCCAAACACGCATTGCTGGCATTCGCACAAAAACCCC
>JAWXAW010000132.1:0-32342 GCA_034439675.1 Saprospiraceae bacterium
GATCCCTGACCCAGTAATCCTGAATTGAATACACTTGATCCGGATGCAGCATCGGACGTAACTGTATGAGGAATGGCTCCTGTCCAGCTGAAACGTATGGTATCCCCAAGATCAACCAGTAGCGTTGCGGGCTCAAAACTAAAGTCTTTTACCTCGACTAACTTGACCCGGCCATTACCCAGATAATAGTCCAGACCACTTATTTGACAAGTTGCGGAACAAGAGCCTGTGGTGAAAAAATCGCTGGCCGCACATACCATGTTGTTAACATCTTGAATGGTGACAATATGTTGTCCGTTATCTGCAGGGTAACTGATCACTTCCTCATTAGCGCCCATGCGATTGTCATATAATCTTGGATTCTGTCCATAAAGCGAGCCATCCACAAAGAGATTATATCCGGCCTGGCTGCCATTTGTCACCTCAAACGAAAGCTGAACATTTTCCTGGTGGTCGTTGCATACCGGCAATACGGTTATGGTTCCTGACATACCAATGCCTCCGGGGCCTCCATGAGGAATACAGAAATATGGATGGATGCCTGGTGTATCAATGACCAGGTCATAGGTAGCACCTGATCCTAATAAACCACTGTTCCAGACTTCAGGTCCGGTCAGCGCATCAGACGTCACTGTATGCGGTATGTCTCCGGTCCAAACGAATCTAATTTTTTCACCCGCGCCTATCGTTAAATGTATCGGGAAATAATCAAAATCCCTCACTTGTATTGTATGGAGGATATTAGTTCCGGTATTGGCTATAAGATTTATTACTGTACAACCTGCACCGCAGATGCTGGTTTGAACCGGCATCGTAAAAGCACAAAATCCAGTCTCCATATCCTGGATGGTAACCAAATGCGATGCACCATCGCCCGGCAATTCAACAATAGTTTCGTTAAAACCTATTGGGTTGTCATAAGGTAGTGGGTTGGCGGTGATCTTGACGCCATCGACAAATACATTATAGCCAAGCGGGCTGCCTGCTGAAACATTGAAGGACATGTTCGAAAGCCATTTATCCGCATTACAGGTATCCAGCACTTGTATGCTCCCTGACATCCCTATTCCACCCGGTCCACCATGCGGCTGGCAATAATATGGGAATACGCCCGTGGAACTGATCACAACATCATATGCTGCACCTTGCCCCAGAAGGCCACTACTCCACGTATCCGTACCCATAGAAGCATCAGATGTCGTAGTATGTGGAATCAAACCGGTCCAGACAAACCTAACTGTATCTCCTATCAATACATCTATTTGCGCGGGTACAAATGAAAAGTCTTTCACCTCGACGGTGTGGAGCACGCCTCGCTGACCAACATTAAAATCTGAAATCAGGCATGGCACACCGCATGATGGTATGACTACACTTATGGTATCTGAACACGACCCGGTTTCAACAAACTGTACAGATATAGATGCTGTAATATTGTTACCGGCCACCAATCTGGTGTACGATCCATTTCCTGCTACATCTGTAGTCAATGCTGTATCATTCAGTTTCAGGCCATCCTTGTATATATTATAGGTAGCCGTGGTTTGGTTTGAAACAAAAATTACGGATAGGGCAACATTGTTATCCGTGCATGGTGAGACCGTTGCTTCCGTGATGTCAATTGTGCAAACACCGCCACATGCAGGCACGTTGGCTGCCTGTTGGGCACTGCATCCTGGATTTCCAACATCTGAAACCGTGAAGGTATGTGTGCCTCCATCTCCGTTGACAATAAGTGGAAGGGTAAGCTGACCTAAAGGAGAAAAAGAAAATGGCGAACCCATTACTGGGTTCCCGTCTTCCGTCACATTAAATCCCTGCGAAGTAGAATTGATATAGCTGATGGCAAGCGTCCCGTTGGCCATCCCTTCATTGCAGGAAGAAGTTACTTCAATGATACCTGACATGCCTACACCTCCCGGAGCACCGTGAGGAAGGCAGTAATATGGAAAACTGCCTGTTGAATTCAATATCAATTGCCATGAAGAACCTTGTCCGAGCAAACCTGAATTAAATGCATTCGGACCTGATGAGGCATCTGATGTAACGGTGTGCGGAATGGCTCCAGTCCATTGGAAAAGAAGTGTGTCTCCAAGATTGATGGTGATCAACGATGGTGAAAACTGGAAATCCTGGACTTCAACGATATGCGAAACGTTGTTACCAAAACTAAGCTGATCGATCGTAATACTGCATGGCAAAGTACAATCGGGAACAATAAGCATGGATGTGTCTTTGCAGACAGAATCAATACCATCGGTAACTATTATTGTATGGCTCAGTCCATCGCCAGTGATATTGACCTGGGCGTTTGAATTGGAATAATGGAATGTACCGGCAGGCTGACCATCCACGGTAACCGTGTATATGGAGTCAGTATTCATGCCGGTAACATTCAACAAAACCGGAACCATATTATTTATACATCCTCCGATAATTGCAGGGCTTAAGGAAACCAAACAAGGATTCCCGCCGCCACTGCAATCCGGAGTTACCACACCCACGTTTGCAGCACAGGCCATATCAAGTATGTCCTGTACGATGATATTGTGACTAGCTCCATCTCCCGCTACAAGGATGGATGCTGATTGCGCCGTACCCGGCACATAAGAAAAGGTACCGGTATTGTTGCCATCCACCAGGATCATGTATCCCGAAGAGCCGCCGTTTGTAATTGTAAACTGGACAAGCACGGTTGTCTGTCCAAACGAGTTGCATGACGGAAGAACCTCCACAACGCCTGACATACCTACACCACCCGGCGCTCCGTGAGGAAGGCAGTAGTAGGGATGCGTCCCCTCTTCTAACAGCGGGCTCGTGTAGGTAGCTCCATTGTTCAACAGTCCACTGTTCCAACTATTGACGCTGCCTGAAACATCAGAAGTAGATGTGTGGGCGATGGCCCCTGTCCAATTCCACTGCACTACATCGCCCACTGTTATATTAACCGTGTTAGGATTAAACTGAAAATCTTCGACATTGACGATATGAATAATACCGCTTGGTCCGCCGTTGCCGCTCGAAGTAACAGCGGTAAGATTTGTGATGGAGCAAGGAAGATTACAATCAGGAGTTACTGTATTGACGACTACAGTACATGCCGGGTCTACATCGTCAGTTATTTCCAGAGTATGATTTCCCCCGTCACCGGGCAGGGTTATGGTGACATTTGTGGTGCTTCCTGTGTAAGCGTAAAAGGTACCCGCACCTCCATCAATGCTTACTTGAAATCCGGCACCACCATTAGTGCCATTCACGGTCAGATTTGCCGTAACATTCATATTCACACATGTACTATAGTTTCCAAGATTACCGGATATGCTGCAAACAGGTTCTCCTCCTCCTTGTCCGCAATCGGGAGCGTTATAAGTCATCGTCAGGTCACAGGTCGGATCTGCCACATCGCGTACCACCAGCTCGTGCGGCATACCATCACCGGCTATGTTGATGTTGACACTTTGTTGACCTATTCCATTATAGTTGAACGGACTTCCCGGAACGGCTACATTGTCCCACAGGATATTGTACCCTTGTCCATTGGCTATAGTGGTATTGAATTTGATCTGAAGATCAGTTGTTGTACCAGTCGGACAATTGGATAAAATCTGTCCGCTCATGCCTACGCCACCCTGGCCTCCATGTGGAATGCAATAATAAGGGTGCGTGCCAGGATTGTGAATGTTGACATCAAATGAAGAGCCGGCTCCGATGACACCTGAATTCCAGGCATCAGTTCCACTGGTAGCATCTGAGGTGCTGCTATGTCCTCCGCCTGCCCATGTAAAATGAACGATATCCCCCAACACGATCGCAATGCTCTGTGGTGAAAAGAAATTATCGTCGACGATTACAGTATGCGTAATCCCTGGTGTATAATTGACATTCAGCGCTGATAAAAAGCAATCGGATAAACAATCATCAACCGCAAAGGAAATAGTTCTGCCGCAGGTTTCAATATCCAGCGATTGAACCACAATAGTGTGTTGAAATCCATTGCCAGGAACATTCACTGTCAGGTTAACGGGAGACTGACCATCAATAGAAAACGGACTCCCCGGAACACTCTGTCCATCAAGGAGTACATCAATATCTATAGCATTGTCGAAGATGTCTGTAATGTTAAGCGTTATTGGAATTTCTGCCTGTCCATTGCAGGCTCCAATACTATAGTCTATTCCAAAATCACAGGTTTCGATCCTGATCTCAAAGTTTGATACACATCCACTCTGCGTCTCAATCGAAAGATTGACATCATACCTATCAGGTTCGGGAAAAGTATGCGTTGGGTTCTGCTGGGTTGATGTACCTCCATCATCAAAATTCCAATCCCAGGCTATTATCGGATCGCCTGTCGCATGAGTAGACTGATCCATAAAATGGATGGTCAGATTGGTGTTGTCAAACGTGAACCGGGCCTCGCAAGTTTGGGAGATTGCTGCTGTGGTAAGAAGGATAAGTATAAATAGTGTCCAGATTACTTTCATTTACCATTTTTGGTTTGATGGCTACAAAACAACAAACGAAGACGTGTATTATCTAATGGCTCGTGCCGAACCAGCCAAAAGTTATGACGAACGGGAGAAAAGGCTGAGCAGCAGTCCAGAAGGTTCTGTCATGGCTGTTCAATTCACCTTTCTTCGGTGTTTTGAAATCAAGGTGGATTTGATCCGTTTGCTTAAGCGGCGTGGTTGTACCGATATATGCCCCATTCATCATACTTGTTGGCATAAAAGGGGCTTATCCCTGGTAGATTTGTCCTGAGTTTTTTAACTTTAGAACATATGACCAAATCGGTATTCAGTTTTTTAATATTTCTGACTTTATCAATTCAGGGCATGGCCCAGAAATCCTGGCATGTATATGTATTCCTGGCAGAAGAATGTCCGGTCTGTAATTATATGGGAAAACCATTGAGCACCATTGCCGCGAAGTATGTAGACCGGGTTGATTTCCATGCTGTTTTTCCTTTCAAAAATAGTAATTATAAAACGTCCCAACTTTTCAAGGAACAATATGAAATACTGGCCTTTGAAACACTGCTAGATAAAGATCATCGACTCACAAAACAATTAGGTGCTTCGGTAACCCCGGAGGTGGTGATTACAGATGATACCGGGGAGGTCTATTATCGCGGACGAATCAATAGCGCGTATTATGCTCCAGGCAAAATGAAACACAGTGCGGTCAAAAATGATCTTGATGAGGCCCTTGCCGTCTTGCTGAGTGGTGGATTGGTTCCAAAACCATGGCCGACACCTGTTGGTTGTTATATCACCATGGATGCATCCCGCTAGATTCATTTCAATGCTTTTATTCTCTGTCCTCTACATACACAGTAAAGGGCAGGAGATAACCTATTTCGGAGATGTTAAACCCATTCTGGATCGGCATTGTGTCAGTTGTCACCAGGTGAATGAAATTGGGGCCATGCCTTTAACGACCTATGAACAGGTTTCTGCCTACGGCAAGATGATTCAATACGTCACCGCGTCAAAACTGATGCCGCCATGGTATGCTGATGCTACGTACAGTCATTTTGCCAATGAAAGAATCTTGACTGATCTCGAGATTAAAAAAATCAGTGATTGGGTAAATGCTGAAATGGCTGAAGGAAATGAGATGCAGGAAAAACCATTGCAGGATTCGATCTTCAATGGCCTCACACAACGAACCGCTGATCTTGTGATCCCCATGGCTGAGTCCTTTGAACAATATGGTATTTATCTTGATCAATACCAGGTTTTTGTTTTGCCAACCGGTCTCCGGGAGGATATCTGGGTGGATGGTATTGAATTTGTTCCCGGCAATAAAAAAATTGTACGATTCGTGAGTATCTCCGTGGAGACTTCGGACAAATTTGAGTCATCAGATCAATGGGATCCGCGATATGGATATTTCAGTTTTGGTGGTCTGGGAAAGACACCTGATCAACCTTTCTGGTACACCTGGTCTCCGCAACAAAAAACAACTTTCTTCGAAAAGGGGGCTGCAAAGTTTCTGCCACGAGGAAGTAAACTCATTGTGCATGTACACTATGGACCTACCGGACGGCCTCAAAAAGACTCTTCCGTTATCCGCTTATATTATCCCCCGATTAACCCTGACCATATTATCTTCTCTGCACCACTAATCAATCCATATACCCTCACTACAGACTCTTTGTTTATACCTGCTGAAACAAAAAAGACATATCATGCGATCTATACAGTCCCTTATGATATGGAAGTGATGAGTCTCACGCCCCAGGCAAATCTTCTTTGCCGGTCATGGGAAGTCTATGCAAAACTTCCTGGGCAATCAAGCGCTTTGAAACTTCTAAAAATAAACGATTGGAACTTTAACTGGAAGCAAACCTTTCATTTTGAAACGCCTTTATTCCTTCCCGAAGGAACGGAGATCCATGCCTTGGCCCAGTATGATAACACGCTTGATAACCCTTGCAATCCTGCTGATAAACCGGTAGACTTTGGCTGGGGTGCCCATTTGTTTAGTGAATTGTTTTTTATGCATTTTGAATTTAAAGCAGCCAATACCCCTTCGCCCAAGGTAATGATGGTGACCGATCCGGTAGGTAGTGAGGACAGCCTGAAAATCAAGGTGGCATTGGGTAAAACGTATTTCGCCGAAATACAAATCAGGGACCAGGCCTCACTTGATTTGGTATTGGTCAAATCAGCACGATATTCAAAAGGATGCCATGTGATTACCGCTGCGATCAGCCATTTACCTCACGGAAATTATACCATTAAAATGATTGATAAATCCGGGAAGACGCTAGCGGAACAACTCTTTATTAAAATGCGGGATACAGGATTGTAACGACCTATTATTACAATCCTTTCATTGCTATCTGATCAACGTCACATCTCCCGAAAACACTTCACGGCTCCCATCAATCAACTCGATTTCACACGTCCAGACATATACCCCTGAAGCTGCAGGCTGCCCACGAGAATATCCATCCCAGCCATTGGTTCCATCAGCAACAAAATCCGTTCCCTGCCACAATGCTCCACCCCAACGATCATAGATCACCAGGGTCTTCACCAAAATCAGATCGCGTATGCCGCTGACGGTAAACTTATCGTTGACATCATCACCATTAGGCGAGAACACATTTGGGAAGTAGACTCTTACGTCTTTATTCACTTCAATGTGAACAGTAGCGGTTACGATACACCCTTCCTGTGTCCATAGCGTGAGCACATAATCTGTGTTTCGTACAGGCTGGGCCCATGGTTGCAGACAATCTGTGCAATTCAATCCTTGTGCCGGGGTCCATTCAATAGAGTCAGGTTGGAAGTCAAGTTGCGGTATCAACAGGATACTATCTCCGAGGAACAATGTATGTTCAGCAGGAAGAACCAACGATGGTTTATCTTCAAGATCAACATTAACAGTCAGGATGAGACTATCACAACCGGTCTGTGCAGACTGCCATGTGAAGGAATAGCTGGAATTAACAGCAGGCGTCACTATTTCACCCCAAGGCAATTCAACTGAATTTCCAAAACAAATCAGCGTATCCAAAGTCGCTGTCAGTATCATCTCTTCAATGACCTCGATGAACACAGGTTCCCGCTCACTGACGCATCCATCAATGGTTGTATGAAATGTCTCTACATAGATCGTACTATCCATGAAGATATTACTCACTAACAAGGTCGCTCCAATTCCCAACTGATTACCTCCCGTTGCTGCGTCAAACCATCTGTATTCATAGGCAGAGCCACTGGCTATCAGTATCACTTCTTCGCCGGCACAAACAGGATCTGGTACGGCTACAACAGGCGATGCCAGCAATCCAAAAGAAACAATAAATGTCTCTATGCTGATGATACATCCGGAGGCATCACTTATGGTAACCTCATAGGTTCCCGGAATGCTCACCATCAGGAAATCATCCGGAGATCCTGTATTCCAAATGAAATCTGACCCTATGACAGCTGGTTGTATTGTTATCGATTCTCCAATACAACCCCTGATATCATAATCATGTATTTCTTGAGGCGTGACCCAAAGCGAAAGGGTCACCACGCTATCACAGCCTATTATATTAATCAGGATATCGCTGTAATTACCTGAGGTCGTCAATGGCTGCCCACCGAATAAATAGCTGTCGCCATCGCATATAGTTTCGGCATACTGGCTGCCTGACACTGGGTAAAAACTAAGGTTCACGGTGAGTATACTGTCACAGCCACTCGGATGGGCATTGGGTAGAATGATGCTTCCCGAAGGATTGTCTTTATCAAATAACTGACCGGAGACAACTATACTTTCATCAGCACAAATAGTGGTAGCAATATCTCTCTTGGCATTGACGGCAGTTACAATGACTGTATCCAAAAGTTCACATCCGTCTTTGGTGATGCTCACCCAATACGACCCTGCTGTGATGATCGTCCGGACCGGATTAGTGGAATTATTATCCCAACGATAGGTTACAATTCCAGGTCCGGGCAGTGTAGCATCTATAGTAACCGGACCATCTTCATTACAAATAGAAGCATCTTGTAACGGCGTAAAATTGCCAAAGGCGTTATTGATCGTTACATTGATTGTAAGCGATGTGGATGTATTGAGTGCTGTGTTGGTCACGGTTAGTGTGACCGGAAAAGTACCTACCCCCGTTGATGGAATCCATGTCGGATTGGGATCCGTACTTGTGCTATCTGGAAACTCCCAGAGATAGGTGATGTCTTCACCTGCTGTTGAGATATTATTGAACGTGACGATTTCACAATCGGTTGTATAGGTAAAATCAGCTAGTGGCTGGGTTACATCAACCGGTATGCAATCCGGATCTGTATTGTTTGCGGTAGTAATCGTTAATACAATCGTGCCGGTTACAGATTCATTACCGACTCTGTCAGGCAGTGCCACCTGAACATAGTAATCTCCGGGAGAGAGACATCGTTGGGTGATGATATTACTGCCTATAGAACTACAGGAAATCGGTGTGAGCGCGCCACACGAACCGGAGAAAACACGATACGACAACTGGTCCATGTCCACGAGTGCAAGATTTTCAGTCAGCTCAAACGTGATGTCCATTTCGGGTGAAGCATTCACTGCTACGCGAAACCAGGAGGTCTTTTGTGGTATGGGTTCATGCAAGCATCCCATCCCCTGGACCGTTGTCTCTCCATAATCAGTCCCGATCGTATGGCAATCAGGAATAACCGTAGCAGATACCGGCGTAAAATTCGGTACTACCAATGGTATTGCATTTTTACAAAAATCACCTGGGGTTTCTGTCAGTTTCATGACCACTCTGTAAGATTGAATGGTATCTATCGACAATCCGCAATGTCGAACCACCAGGAAATAGGTGCCTGGCTCTATACAGCTTCTCAACCATGAATGATTGTCGGCTGCTACAAACTGTGCTGTGAGTTCGAGGTCCTGTAACAGAGGAAACCCGGGTGCATTTTCCCGCCAAACAGAAATATCTCTTGCATCTGTATGCCAACCAGTGAATCCTCCTGTTTTTTCCAACGCAGTGTAAAATTGTCCTTCATCGGCTACCTCAAACTTAAACCATGCTGATTTGCCGGTCTCAAGACATGGTAATGCAGGCGAAGGATCTGTGAAGTTTCGTGTGTAGCAGAGAAGTGAAAAATCAGTGCTAAAAAATGTATTGCCGGTGGCGAGTGGTTGGTCCGTGTAGGGAGGCACGGTCTCTACAAATCCATTGACCACATTGGCCGTTGTACGTTCATCATACAATGCAATGAATGTTGGTCTTGGATCGTATTTGATGGAAACAGAAATGGCCTGGTTCGGATAAGCAGGGGGATTGGGCGTATCGTCTGCATCGAAACTGACAACGATATAATACCGAACACTATCACGAAGACATCCGCTCTTGGTAAAAATCATTTGAGGGAGATCGGCATCACAAAAAATATCTACATTCTCTCTGATCAGTTTCAATCCTGGCAAAATAGAATCCTGTGGAGTTATGAGATGAGCTTGCAGGCTTGCCCATGAAATACTTGCATCTGCCTCGCTCTCGTACACGGCTATCAGCGGCTGGCGGTTGACACCACTCAATACCTGGGTTTGAATGGTGCATATACCGGAGCCTGAAAGCTCAAACGTATACCATAGGTTTCGCCATGGTTGGGAGACAGGGGCTGGAGGTTGCCCGGTTAAAAATTGTGGTTTGGGCACCCCTGGCGGCTGACCATAGATCAGTGGATTAAATTGTAACGCACAACGCGTTTCTACAGGATCGCTTGTTGTAGCCCCGGTGGTGCAGTAGAATTTGTCCCGGCTAGGTGCCTGGTTAGGAATCGGGTTTACATCATTTGCTCTTCCATTCACAAACACATTGGTGCGTGGTATCTGATCAAAATCATACGCATTCCATACATGATCAAATCTGGACTGTTCAGCTTCATCCACGTAGATAGCAGGTCCAATGGACGCTCCTTCGTGAGTGTCGTTTGCAAAAATGGCGATCGTATATTTCCCCGGTGGGAGGTCACATATTTGTCGATAGTAAACTCCGGCACTCAGACACTGATATACAGGAGGCACAGTTAAAAGGGATTCCGGTTGAGCATTGACATCGAATGGAAATACTTCTGTATAATAGGTTGGATCTATATTTCGGATCTGTACAAATGAAGGTTTGGTGATTTCAAAAACATAAAAGGAGACACGGTTGTATCCGGGTGCACAGGGTAAAAGACTGTCAGAAATGAAGGGCGTATCAGGCTGACAAAAGGTATCTCGCGGAAATGAATAAACATTCCAGGTAGTAAGGTTTGGTGTTGACACTGGTGGTGTTGACCAATCCGTAGTTCCCGCCTGCCACGCCTTTTCCGGACGGTTATAGTTTGGTATGATGGGAGGTTCGAGCGTAAGGACGATTCTGGTTGTTTTACCCACGTCTCTCGGATCTCCCTGATATTCTGTGATGAGGTTGGCAGGAGGATTCCATACTCTGTTGTCTGTGTAGTTTGGCCCCTCACCATAAGAGACGACTGTATACCAACCGGCTGGCAGCGGGTTACATGGATCATACAATTGCACAAAACTGGGTGCACAGCCCCCTAATAATGTGAGGATAGAATCAGGATGCGAGGCCTGTCCACTAAACAAGCTGATGACGCTGGTTGTGTTGCCTGTTTCTGAAACCGTAACTAAGGCTGGTACTGGTAAGTAGAATTCACGGAAGACTAATTTCTTGCGTCTTCCGCATGGAGGCATATTGCCGAGATTATCATCACAAGAAAATACATCAGGTCCGCTTGTATAGGACGCAGGAAGATTGACGCCCACATTGATCAATTCTGCATTAGGCCTGCTGTCATGAATTGTTTTATGAACATTAAATACGAATCCCGGATTATCGCCCATGCCTACATGATCTTCATTCCCAAGGCTGGCCAGCGTATAGGTCCCCGGTGTGACACAAACACAGAATCTATCTATCCCTTTAGGGAATAGCGTATTGTCATCCTGATCAATGCAAAATCCTGGATAATCAACCAATCCGGGTATTTCCTGGCCAGCTGCATGTGTGCCCGCAGCAGTAGCCAGTTGGTTGGCATCACCCTCCGTAAAGGAATAGACGATCTTACCCTGAGTTGTGGTGTCTGTGCGCAAACGGTTGATGGATAGGAGGCCTGAGTCATCTGTACCATCCGCATTGGCATCGCCTATGACTGCCTCCCGATAGATCGCCTTCTCCACATTGGGACACGTTACATTGTCAGGAATGACCGTGTTGTCACAAATGAAGACTGCGGGTATAGAAGGGTACAGGATGTTTTCCTGGAGTGGAGTCATATTGTTTATAGCATTGACACTGTCCGGCGCATTAAGTCTGAACAAGCCAACCGACGGAAGTGCAAAAACAGTGAAATCCATGGTAAACTGAGTCCCAAGACAGCCATAGGTCCATGCCTCATCAAATCCTCCCATCAGTGTATTCGGATCAACGGAGCTGGACAATATCTGGATGGCGTATTCGCCTGCCGGCATACATTTATATTCAATATTTCGTCCTGAAAATTCAAATAGTAAATCCGTGACCGGACTGGGAGAGGGGCATGTATTACCAAGGGTTGAACTAAATATCCTTGTGTGAAAATCGCCCCAGAAAATACCGGAATTGATTTCAAATTCTACATGGGCATCTTCGGTGATGGTAAAGGTAGCCCAGGTGGCCAGGTCAAATCTCCTGGCATCAATGCCGGTTCCAATGGTCACAATTCCGGAATTCGGATTGGCGGGCGGACACACATTGTCAATGATAAATGACGAGCAATCGTACCGATCCGTCCAGACAGTAGTAGTGCCGGCAACACTTTCCGGCAATGCCCCGAGTTGATTCGATGCCAATACCGGAGGTAATACAGGCATAGGCCATCCTGTAGCAGACACGCCTCTTTGCTGGGCACTCAGATTGATAACCCGGTTAAAATCCTTATGAAAAATAAGGGAGAGGCTATACGTAGTATTTGGTTTGAGCAAACAAGGAAATTCGATATGCCGTGTATGATTGTCAGGTGTCGCCATTCCGCAATCGATGAGTGGTAGCGTTCCCGGAGTTGTATTGCGTACGTTTCCCTCCAAAAGCCGATAGCCTGCTCTGTCAGTATTGGAACCTATACCAAAATAAAAAATCAGCAGATCGACAGAACTGCCTGTTGTAAATACGTACCAAGAGCTTTGCAGGTAGTCTGCTCTGTTCGCAATCGGAAGGCAGTTGTTTTCACCTGGCTCATCCAGGCTCTGGCATTCTATATCATGGTTGCCGGATGACACTTGAAATTGGGTAAGCGGATTTCCGGCATTGAATTCAAAAGCATCCGCTGGACAATCATAGAGAGAGGTAATTGAGCTGGGACAAGCCAGGGTCAAAATAATAAAGACAGAAGCTATGCTGTTGGCCGGTCCCGTAACCTGGACACGATATAAGCCAACCTTAGAGCAAGAGTTGGTTATATCTCCGCCTCCATTTGCTAATAGTGTACCCGTGAGAAAATTGGATTGCGGCAGGCAGCTGGTGGGTTCAAAGACCGTGACAGCAACATTTTCAAGGTTACTCCCACCCATATTTACACCCAGACTTCGGTGGGTAGGCACTGCAAATTCATACCAGACAGATCGGGTGTGGCCGGATTCAGCAAAATACTCGCCTGCCTGTCCGGTTGCCATTGAAAGGTCCGATGTCTCGGAAGTAAAGGTTCCATAATCAAACCCGGCGCCGCTGATAGGAATTGGTATGGCATTGGCACAGTTGTCATTGGCCGGTGGCGGCGGGGTTAAACTTGTCCCATATAGAGTATGATGCCAGACAATGCTGCCAAGCAACATCAGCCATCTGTAAAAAGCAATTTTGGGGTTGGCCATATTGGTCAGTTTTGCAGTATAGACACGGAAAGTAATGCCCGCGCTTCTCTAAAGTTATAAAATGGAATTGGTTAGCACCTCGACTTTATGCAATAGAATGGGGCCCAATGTAGGAAAGGGAAGCTACATGACAATATATCCCTTCATTTACATTCTTCCACACCCTATCCATTCTCAGTATAGTGCCAGGAAATGCTTGCTTGGCTGTTAATTGATGTTTTAAAGAAGTATCTTACTTTTGCGCTCCCTGGTCCCGTAGTACAATGGATAGTATGTAGGTTTCCGAAACCTAAGATACAGGTTCGATCCCTGTCGGGACTACAATAGTATCAGCTATTCGGCTGACTATCAATAATATAGAGTTTGGTGTTTGGATTCACTCCCTCTAAGGTGAGCTATTTTCCACCTGGTTTGTAGCCCATATACAATAGAACCCTCCAACGACATTTCGTAAAGGGAGAAAGGGGAATCTTCACGATATATCTTAACCTTATTCCTTCCAATCGTTTAGAATCACCACTCAATAGAAAATGGGGACCGCAGCCCCAGGGTGAAATATTTTTACAGCCGTATGCACAACCAGAGCTTAGACATTCCCTCTGAATCGTGTTGAAGTCTTACTACCATAAAATAACATACACATACCTTAAACCTACATAACGATGATGCAGTATTATCCCCTTGCCCCTGGAAACTCATGGGCGTACAAACAGAAAGACGATAGCACATACACCAATGCCGTCGTGAGCATCTCCGGTAACATGGTCACGATGCAAAACAGTACTGTACCGACACCATCTCGAGTAAAGATTGAAGGCCATACCATGTATAATGAAATGGTGGACAAAGACAATTTTCAGCTTTGGCTAAAAGATGATCTGCAACAAGGAGAAACCTGGGATGCCCCTTTTACGGCCAATGGATTGAACAGCATCATGGCCTTTACCGTCAAAGAAATTGGCATCCATAAGGAGGTGGAAGGAAAAACATATTCCGATGTGGTGATGCTGGAAGCTGAAAGCAAAATCAATATGAATGGAAACCTGATCAGCACCCAGTTTTTTACGCAATATTACTATGCCAATGGCGTCGGTTTGATTCTGACCACTTCATCCCTTGGAGATGAACACGCACTGCTACGTTTTGAATTGCATTGAAGCATCCGGCTCAAGTATGAATTTCAACAAAAAATGCATGGTGTAACCTCCATGCATTTTTTGTTGAGCAACTTTATTTGATTTGGCTGACTAAAACTTATACCCGAAAGACAATCCGAGGTAATAAGGTATAAAAAACCCATTTCCAAAGATTGGATTGATAAATGCCCGGAAGGAAAAGCCCCCATCTTGAGGTTGCAGTCTGTATCCAAACAACAGGTGACCAAATGTTCCCGCAAAGGCTCCATCACTTCCATCATTTCCGAAGACCGGGGTGACCCCTCCACCTATTTCAAAAAAATGTCTTCCATCTTTCCCCAAAAGATAATTGAGACCTATAGGAACAAAAACAACTCCTTCGCCGCCGACACTAAATCCCCCTAAACCAATCCGGGCACCGAGACCGTCTTGTCCTTTAAAGCGAGTATCAAAATTGAAAGAGGCAAGACCTGGTCCCCCTAGTTCAAAATATACAGTCTGAGCTGTCTGTGCAGAAGCCACTTGGTACATTGCCGCGGCCAACATAAAAATCAAAAATAGTTTTTTCATTTTGTTAGGTTTTTTTAATTTGCAAGATATATCCTTTTATTGCAATATTGCCTCATCAGAACGATGGCACCCGCTGGCCTGTCCATTTTCCCGGGCTCCTTTAAATTTTGTTTAACGTAAAAGTTAACCGCCCCCCAAAAAATTCAGCACCTCCAGAATCTATTGTGTCGGATGCATCTGTTCCAGAAAGACTTGCCAGTCAATGACCGATCAAATGACCAAACACATCCATGGAAATGTTTTTGATATACATCGGTGACCCGGCTAAAGCTTTATCTTGTTCCCGTTTGTAACAATAAACTTTGCGTATGGAAATCTCGTGCAATTTTGATAGTGGAAATATACAGTTTGTTAGTCTGGACGCCAAAAAGAATAGCATAAAACTGAAAATCCGGAAGGACACCAATTCAGATTTTTTACAGTGGTTTCATTTCCGGCTGACCGGAGCTGTTGACCGGCGATGTAAAATATCCATCATCAATGCGGGGAAATCTTCCTACCCCGGAGGTTGGAAAAACTATCAGGCCTGTGCTTCCTATGATCGTGAAGAGTGGTTCAGGGTTCCGACTACTTTTCGCAACGGTATCCTCACCATCGATTTTGAGCCTGAACACAATTCGGTCTATTTCGCGTATTTCGCGCCATACTCGTATGAGCGACATCTTGATCTAATTCATGAAACACAATTGTTTGATAACGTGTCAATGGAAGTTGTTGGAAAGACTTTTGAAGGTCGGGACATCGAAATGCTCAGGGTCGGCAAGCCCGGAAAGAATAAAAAAATCATCTGGGTCATCGCACGACAACATCCGGGTGAAAGTATGGCAGAATGGTTTATTGAAGGCATGCTCAGTCGCCTCCTGGATGAAGATGATCCGGTATCCCGGAGGCTCTTGAAAGAAGCCGTCTTTTATGTCGTTCCTAATATGAATATTGACGGATCGATTGCTGGTAATCTGCGCTCCAGTGCATCCGGTGCTAACCTTAACCGCGAGTGGCAGAAACCAACAAAAAAATACAGTCCTGAAGTGTATTATGTGCGAAACAAAATGGATGAGACCGGCATGAATCTGATTCTTGATGTTCATGGCGATGAAGCATTGCCTTACAATTTTATCGCTGCTTCAGAAGGCATCCCGGGATATGATGAGTATTTGGCTACCATGGAGAGGACATTTATTGATCACTGGATGGATACCTGGCCGGATTTCCAGGATACCCACAAATATCCGCTTGATCATTTTGGTGAAGCCAATATGACTTTGTGCAGCAATGCCATGGCACAACGCTTCGGTTGTCTGGCTTTCACGATCGAGATGCCCTTTAAAGATAATGCAGACATGCCGGACAGATTATATGGTTGGTCTGATGAACGCTCCCGCATGTTGGGAGGATCTGTACTCAACCCGGTTCTCTTTGTCTTGAAAGATCTCCGATAAATTGTCAATAAAGTAAAAAAGAAAGGCGTTCAATATCTTGAACGCCTTTCTTTTTTATAGTGATTTACTTATACCTTGATATTACTTCTCTGTCGATAAGACCATCTTGAGATTTAACTTGGCGGCTATGGACATGACATCTACCAAGTCCTGGACGGTAAGTGATTTTGCTATTCGAAGCACGACTGTCGGGTCTTCATTTCTTTTGACCGCATCTGCCAATGCGCCTTCGAGCATTCCCGCAGGTACTTCGTTTGAGTTGACATAATATTTCAACTCCTCGGTAACTGTAAGCGTCAGTGGCTGCTTGGCCATCTGGCTGGTTGTATCTGATTTTGGCAGGAGGATCTTGATGATGTTGGCATTGGACATCGTAGCGATGATCAAAAAGAACAACAACAGGAAGAACATGATGTCGTTCATAGCCGACATCGCATCTTCATCATGGAAGGGCCTCCTTTTTCGGATCTCCATCATATTATCTTACTGGTTTTTGAAGGCCTTTGATAAATTCAAGTACCTCTTTCTGCAGATGCAGTGAGAAATTGTCAATCTTGGTCAGCAGGTAATTGTAACCCATAAAGGCAACCACACCGACCACCAATCCTGTAGCAGATGAAATCATCTTCTGGTATAGACCCGCAGAGATAGTGCCGATGGAAATGTCGGCCGTCTGCGAAATGTTGTAGAAGATCATAATAACCCCGAGAATAGTACCTATAAAACCCAGACGGGGAGCAATACCTGAAACCATACTGATATACCCCATCTTACTTTCCATTTCACTCATCTCAATGTTGGATTGAACGGTGAGGGCTTTTTCAATATATTCGATCGGCTTACCTATCTGTGAAACACCAGCCTTAACCACATTGCCCAGAGAGCTGTTAGCCTGATCACATAATAAGTTTGCGGAGTCAAACTGGCCCAGAGACACCTTGTCAAGCACACTATTGACCAGGTTGTGGTCAATCTTCGACCGCTCACGGATAAACAGGTATTTGCTGATGATAAAAGCAATAGAAATGAGCGAAAGGATGATCAATGGAATCATCACAACCCCTCCTTTGAAAAGAATATCAATCAAACGAATGCTCTCTTCGGTGGTGGCGGCATTTGGATCAACGACTGTTGAAGTAGCCTGCAAGAAAAATCCTATCATGTTTTGTTAGTTGATGCTTTAAGTTGTAAAAGTAGAAGATCACTACAAAGGAAAGAAAATTTATATGAATAATACAAACTATATTTAATATGTTGATATTCAAAGCACTATTGTCATTATTTTATAATTCGCCCTGGTTTTTGAGTTGTTTGATATGAATAACGATCCCGGATTACCTGTTGGTATACCCTAAGGGATCTTGTTGCCAAATAAACCCAAAGCTGATTATCACTATTTCACGCTAATTTGTTTCCCCTATGTCAACTGTGGTTGCTGAGCTGCAGACAAGGATGAGCGAAAGTAGGCCGAAGCATCAACTGTTTACTGTCAACTGTCATTTTTCATTTTAAAACCTGCATCCCGATCGCACAATGCAGGCACCGTCGTTTGTCACAATAGTTCTTCTTCAGGTATAACATAGCTTGTGTCTGCCCGGCATCCGCAGCCAGCCATCCACAATCCCTCCATCCAGTGATGACAGCGTTTTTTTCAGGAGGCAATTCTTCCAGCAGCCTCAGGGCATGATCTTTCAATGCCGCTTTACCCTGATGCTTTCCATAGAGAAACATGACAGGGGCCACTACATTGATCAGCAAGGCTATGGCAGTATTTCTGCCAAGGTGTTTTTTCGATGGTGGTGTGGTAGCCGTAAAATGATAATGCGTGTCCCAGAAAGTATGAACAGGCGTCACGGAAAATAATTTTATCCATGCTTCCGCTGAAGTATGATGTTCAAGAAACGAGACAAAATAATCCGTTCCGGTAATCATGGCTGCCAATTGCGCTATCCTGATCGTCGGAAAATGAACTGGTCGCATCCGCATAAAACGCCACTGTAATGCAGGCATGGGGCGGAGGTTATACTTTCTGGCTAGAAAATCAAATTCCTTTTTTAAATGCATCAGATAAGGATTATTGATTTCCTTTCCCAGCATGCCGGCAGCACCAAACAATATTGCCTCCACCTGATCCGGCCTGTCTTTGTGTTTTCTGAGCAGACTTAATGGAGTGCTTCCTGCTAATACTTCCATGGCGTCACTATTGGTCGGTGCTCCTAGTTGCCTCGACAGGACTGCGTAAAAAGTTTGTTCCCAATTGTTCGCGCATTGATCAAGTATACGGAGAATGGATACCGTCTTCTGTTCGAGTCGCTCAGCCATCAATCGTTCAAGCCATGAAGTCCTGACGAGCCCGGACACATCCATTAAAGCGGAGGCACACGGTACCCACTCCTCATTATTCATCAGGTGACGATATCTGTCAAGTAATGCTAATTCGATACGGCCAGCCAGCTCAAGACAGGGCATCCGATAACCATCCTCTGTCATCGCAGGCTGATCTTCTTCCCACACCACGTGGAGTATGACATTGTTGTAGTGCGTGTCGTGCTCATGCATGTGCAGGTACCACGCTGAGCTCCGGATGTGTATTTCCACATGACCTGCCCATAGCTGATCATCGATACGTATACGGGCTTGCAGAAAATCAGGGCCCTGATCCTGGTTGGGGATACCGGAATGAAGGATTTCAATAGCTGCGCCACCGGTCGTGATCAGATCGGTTTGGTTGAAAAGTTTCCGGTGCCAGATAAACTGTAATAACTGTTCTTCCATTACTCCTTTCGGAGAAGAACATCAAAGCGCATGGGAAATTCATTTTTCTCGTCCGTCTCAAAACGCTGTGACGACACGAGATCCCAGTCGTTGATATCGATCTCTGGAAAGTAAGTGTCTCCAGAGGTCTCCGTTATGACCTCTGTCAGGTAAATTTTATCCAAAAGATGCATGGATTGCTTATAAATCTCTCCGCCACCTATGATAAATACTTCTTCCTCGCCTGCATCCTGGGCATAACTCAGCGCCTCTTCAATGGAATGCATGACGATAGCTGAGGAGGTAATAAAAAATGGATCCCTGGTCAAAACAATGTTGACCCGCCCTCGGAGAGGACGGTAATCAAGGGAGGCAAAATTGTTCCGGCCCATGATGATATGGTGTCCCAGTGTTGTCTCTTTAAAAAACTTCATGTCCCTCGGCTGATGCCACGGTAAATCCCCGTTTCTCCCGATGACTCTGTTACTGCTCATGGCAGCTATGGCGCTGATGATCATAAGGGCGAAGCTATAAAATCCTATGCTACCCCGCATTACATCATGTCACCCGCGATCACCGCCAGTCAGCAGGTGGTATCTTAACTTTTAGTCTTATGTATTATATCCGCCTCGAGCATCTTTGTTTCAATCCCTTTGCGTCCTTCGCTGATCTCCCCCTTTAAATATTTTTCGATCATCAGCCCTGCAACAGGTGTAGCAAAACTACCTCCCCATCCAGCATTTTCTATATACACCGCAATGGCAATCTTAGGCTGATTACGGGGAGCAAAACCAAAAAAGACAGAATGATCTTCCCCGTGAGGGTTTTCGGAAGTACCCGTCTTACCACAAACTTCAATATCCGGGATGAAGGCCATCGTTGCGGTACCGCTGCGAACAGCGCCACTCATGCCTTCGATGACCGGTTCGAAATGCCTGTAGTCTATGGCGACTCTTCGCCGTGGATAAAACTCTGTTTGTGGGGCTTTACCCGGTGGTACGCGGGATTTCAGGAGGTGGGGATCCGTGTAGGTTCCTTCATTACCGATGATCGCTGCCGCATGCGCCATTTGGAGGGTCGTCAGCTGCAATTCCCCCTGACCAATACCCATGGATAGGATATAGGGCGATCTCCATCTGCCCGGTTTATAGACCTGGTCAAAATAGCTGGGTCCGGGAAGGTTTCCAGCCTTTTCGCCGGGTACATCAAGACCTATTTTGTGACCCAAACCAAATGCGGAAAGATGAACGTTGAACTTCCGTAAACCAATTTCAGGCATGGTATATCCTGCCTGATCAATGACTTCTTTATAGACCGTAAAGAAATAGGTGTTGCATGAATATGAAATGGCAGCAGCAACATTATGCGGCGTTGGATGATTATGACACCCTCTTCTCTTCGTTCCTGAATAATACGCTCCACCGCAATAAATCGTCCTGTTTTCATCCAGTATACCTTCCTGCATGGCAACCAGAGCCAGGAGGGGTTTAAAGATCGAACCTGGGGGGTACATCGCCATGACCGACCGGTCAAATAGAGGCTTTAAGGTGTCTTCCTGGAGTTTCATAAAAGCTTCCCCTCTTGAACGGGAGATGGATAGTTCATTAGGGTCATAGCCCGGTGAACTCACCATCGCCAGTATCTCACCGGTAGATGGTTCGATAGCGACTATGCTTCCTCTCTTGTTTTGCAACAATTGCTGACCATACTCCTGGAGGATATGGTCAAGTGATAAAATCAGGTTATCCCCTGAAATCGCTAATGAATCATGTCGCCCATCATCCAGGCTTTCAATTTCACGTCCCAGATTATCCTTGAGGATATATGCGGCCCCCTTAGATCCTCTGAGGGTAGATTCATAATAATTTTCAACGCCGGTGGATCCGCAAAAATCACCCATGGCGTATAATCCATCGGACTCATCAATCCGCTTTTGATCTACTTCAGACATGTAGCCCAGGATGTGGGCGCTATGGCTTTCAAAATATCCTCTCGCACTTCGGAGTTCACCATAAAACCCTGGAAAGAGATGAAGGTATTCCTGGATGTATTGAAATTTACTGGCGGGTATGTGCTCCATAAAGTCAAACGGAACCGACTTCGAATACCTCAGTGACTTCCAATCTTTCTCCATCCGCTGCTTGTAGGAGATTTTGTCGATTTCAAGCAACTTGCACAACAGGGTCGTGTCGATATCCTTGGGTACTTGATTGTAGATCACTTTCAGATCATACACCGGAATATTATGCACCATCAGATGGCCTTTCCTATCCAAAATCAAGCCACGACCTGGATACAGGGTTCGTCTGACAAGTGTGGTCCTGTCTGCTTTCTGTCCATACGTCGGGTCTACCAGCTGTAACCATCCGGTCTGAATGATCAGCACGATGGCGGCAAAGATGATCACGCGCTGAACCCAAAGCGACCTGACGGTCTGACGTGTTTCGTTGATCATGCCTTTGGATTAAAAAGTAAATGATATCCCATCAGTACAAGCATGGACAATATAAGGGTGACCAGGGTTTTTAAAAGGATCTGCCCGATATAAACAAAAGTGAATATCTCTGCCGTGAAATATAATAACGTATGGATGAGCAGGGAAAAAACAGTGAACGTCAACACCCAATTGAGCCCCATCGATATGATAGTCGGACTCATCGAAAGCTGATATCCGCCCCGCGGTTCAAGATAGGCAAGCAACAATCCACGAGCATAAGCCGTGGCTGTCAGTGCAAATGCATGTACACCTATCGTATCGTAAAACATATCAATGATGAGTCCAATCACAAAACCTATCAGGATGGCATAATGTCGTGATATCCGGAACGGCAACAGTAAAACGATCACGGGGTATAAAAAAATATCTCCGTATTGCCAGAGCCATGAATTGCCTACTCCGATACGCTTCAGCACAAGGACCTGCAGTAGCAGAATGAGGATGGCCCGTATGGTTTGTTTGAGTGTCGTCGTATTCATTCGGTGGTCAGTTCTGTATCTGTAAACTCAACAACATAAACCCTGTCCAGCCTGCCTATATCCTCATGAAGGCGAACCTCAAGCGTATAGTAGTTACTTCCACCGACTGTCCAGAAACGGTCTACAGTACCAATAAAAATACCTTTGGGAAAAATAAAAGAAAACCCGCTGGTCACAATGGTGTCTCCTACTATGATATCTGCCTGCCTGGGGATATCTTCAAGGATCATATGTCCCGGATCTATTTCCCTCCAGATGAGAGAGCCAAAATACTCATTTCGTTTGATGGCAGCACTTATCCGGGCGGCCGTATTGAGCACGGAGATGGCGGTTGAATATTGCTCACCTACCTGATCGATGATGCCGGCTATGCCGTGAGGACTGATGACGCCCATGCCTTTACGTATTCCGTCCTTCCATCCTCTGTCGATAGTAAAATGATTATTGCGCTGGTTGATAGAATTGCTGATGACTTGCGCATCGATGATGTTATAAGGTTCCAGTAGGCAACTGTCCAGCGGTTTGTCGGCAGGCGCAAGGCGTTGCAGGCTTCTTTCAAGATTAAATATCTTCTGTTTAAGTTGGGCGTTTTGAACGGCCAGGCTGTCGGCGGTTTGCTGGAGGTGGTTGTACTGGATGGCATCGTCGGCTAGCT
The DNA here is from genome assembly GCA_034439675.1 of Saprospiraceae bacterium. GTDB lineage: Bacteria > Bacteroidota > Bacteroidia > Chitinophagales > Saprospiraceae > Opimibacter. Next base: position 22,905 of record JAWXAW010000132.1, read on the forward strand.
TGTACAGATTTCCTGACAGTTTCGAAGAAGAGTGGACAAAAATGGATTTTTGATTTTCGTTATACCTGACGACAAGCAGGAGCGCTACTACTTCAAGCAGCAGGAAGAGCAGAAAGGCAGAGTACCTGATGACAAACTGAAGGAGGTTGTTCATTGTATCAGGACGAAGATAGGTCTAAGAAGAGACTTTAACCGAAGGGGTTATACGCGCTTCCGATCAATCAGGAAAGAAAAGCGGTCTGTATTTTTCAGGGCGATTCCGGTACCACGGACTACGGCACGAAGCGGTTCGTCAGCAATATGAACCGGTAACTTGGTGATCCTCGAAATCCGCTTGTCAAGTCCTCTTAGCAATGCCCCACCGCCGGTGAGATAAAGGCCGGTCTTGTAAATATCAGACGCCAGCTCAGGAGGTGTGTTTTCCAGGGCTTTCAGGATCGCTTCTTCGATGGCATTGACGGATTCATCCAGAGCTTCAGCTACCTCTGCATAGTTGATGGTGATCTGTCGTGGAATACCGGTGATCAAGTCACGGCCATTGACAGCAAAATCCGGTGGTGGATTATCCAGTTGTTTAAGCGCCGAACCCACATGGATCTTGATTTGTTCTGCTGTTCGCTCACCGATGAGGATGTTCTGATTGCGCTTGAGGTAGTCAACGATGTTTTGGGTGAATTCATCACCTGCCGTACGGATACTCTGGTCTGTGACGATACCTGAGAGGGCGATCACTGCTATTTCTGTGGTACCGCCGCCGATGTCGATGATCATATTGCCCACAGGCTCCTCTACATCCAGACCGATACCGAGGGCTGCTGCCATGGGTTCGAAGATCAGGAAAGTCTCTTTGGAGTCAACGTGGTCAGCAGAATCAAAAACCGCTCTTTTCTCAACTTCAGTAATACCGCTGGGGATACATACCACCATCTTGAGGTGGGTAAAAAATCTTCTTTTGGTTCCGATCATATTGATCATCCCCTCGATCATATTTTCAGCAGCCTGGAAGTCAGCGATGACGCCGTCCTTGAGCGGCCGGATGGTTTTGATAAACTGGTGGGTTTTCTCATGCATCTGCATGGCGCGGGTTCCGACCGCAATGGTCTGCCCGGTGCGGGTATCGATCGCTATGATCGACGGCTCGTCAATAACTATATTTCCATCCTGGATGATCAGCGTATTGGCTGTCCCCAGATCTATAGCAATTTCCTGTACAAAAAGACTGAATAATTTCATGACCCTAACTGACTTCGCCTGTCCGGCAATTCGTGCTCAAAAGCAAATTTAATTATCGATAGTTTTCCTCCTTTAATGCCGGTTGTTTCGCATGGGTCGATTCCGCGCTTTTTCTAAAAGGGATACAAAGAAACCGTTTTTTCCAAAATAAAGGAAATTTCAGGCTTTTATTCATTGAATCTCTGCTTCTGATAGGCCTATTTGACCACAATGGTGACCCAATCCCCCGGATCAAGGTACCTAACGGCTAGTTCTCTTAATTGGTTCGGGGTGATCTGTTGTATGGTTTCGACCATCTGGGCAAAAGACGAATCCTCAAGGTGTTCAATTTTCATTGACTTGATATAGTCCAGGGTCGAAAACGGCCCATCAATCTGAGTCATAAGGTGCCCCATCAGGTAATTACGAGCCATATCCAACTCCTCGGCCGGAATCAACACCTGCTGTAGTTTCCGCATTTCCTGTTGTATAGCTTCGATGACTTTGCTGGTGTTGTCCGTAGCCGTTTCCGTGCTGATATAGAAACAGCCGTCTGAAGCAAATGAATCTACGCTGGAATAAATTCCATAGGTCAGACCCTGATTTTCGCGTATCTCCATCATCAGCCTGCTGCCAAAATAGCCTCCAAGGATCGTGTTGAGGACAAATAAACCGTTAAAATCAGGATGCGCCTGAGGGAATAGTCTTCGCCCGATCCGGATTGCGGCCTGGTGGACCTGAGGTCCTTTAAATTCCAGATAGCCGGTTTTACTATCATCCGGATAGGTCCCCAAAACCACGGAACCATTGGTATGATTAGGATTCCAGCTTCCGATGGTGCTTCGGATGAGTTCCGTTTCCCTTTCACCGAAGGAACCTGAAACGAACACCATTCCATTTTGAGGAATGATATGCTGTCTGTGGTGATTCCAAAGATCTTCTGGTGTGATAGCCAGATAATCCTCCGGGACTACATTCTTACCATAGGGATGGTGAAGCCCGAAAATAGATTCAGTAAGGTGGCGGTAAGCGAGCACCTCATTCTTCTTCAAATCAATTTTAAGCCGTTCCACTTTGTTGTCAGCATATACCTTCAATTCGCCCGGGTCAAATGCCGGGGCGTTGATGACCTCATTCACCACATCGATCAGGTCTGGGAAAAACCTCGTCAGGGTAAGGAGCCTGACCCTGGTCGTATCAACACCTCCTCTGGTAAAAAGGGTAGCACCGAGTGATTCAATTCTCTCGGCAAGCTGAACTGAAACCATATGTTGAGTACCCTCGGACATCAATCCGGCCATAAATTCAGCTACTCCTGATTTACCTTCATAGGTAGCGCCGGCCATAAAGACCACCTCCATACGCATGACCGGTTCAGATCCTCCCTTCAACATGTAGAGGGTCATACCATTTGGCAGCACCCCTGATTCATATACAGGGAGTGCAAGTTCCTTTATAACCTTGATGGGGGGCGCTTCAACTGACTTCGACATGGGTGCGAAGGTAAGCACAATGGCGCCTATGGCCGTAAATGATTGGTGCACCCCATCAATGGACTTTTAGGCTTGAGAAATCAGAAATTGATTTTTATTCCTGATCTTTTTACACAAACACCATTTTGTTTCAATCCCTTTTGCCGTTTCTATTAACTTTGCCGTTTCTGATTATCCTGTTCAGGGTATGACCAGATCAGCAATCTAAACAAATCAGTACATGGAATTTAAAGTCTCATCAGGTGAATTGTTGAAACACCTCAATGTCGTGGCCGGGGCCATTCATACAAACCCTGTTCTTGCAATCACGGAGGATTTCCTGGTTGAAATCAAGAAGGGCATCATGACCCTTACTGCCACCAATCTGGAGACCAGCATTTCCACCCGTATGGCTGTGGAAAGCAAGGAAAATGGTGCGGTAGCCATTCCCGCTAAAATCCTGCTCGAGACGCTAAAGGCACTGCCTAACCAACTGGTGACATTTGAAGCAGACCTGGAACAACGCTCCCTCGTCATCACCACTGAGACCGGTATGTACAAAATGGCTGTTGATCCACCGGATGATTTTCCAGCTTTACCTACCTCCAATGATGCTGAAATCATGGTGCCTGTTGAACGCCTGATGAGTGGCATCAACTACACTATTTTTGCAACCACCTCAGATGAAATGCGTCCCGCCATGACAGGCGTCAATGTGGTTGTTGATTTCAATAAGATCAGTTTTGTCGCCAGTGATGGCCACAAGCTGGTGCGTTATCATGCACTCGGAACCTCCACGGAGCAGACCGGCTCATTTGTGATTCCGAAGAAAGCAATGGCGCTGTTGAAAGGCGCAACCCCGTCTGAAGGAAACCTGTACCTCAAGTACAACAAGTCACATGCGTTTTTCAGGTTTGAAGAAACAGAAGTGATCTGTCGACTGATCAACCAGGCCTATCCTGACTTTAATGCGGTCATTCCGGTCAATAACAAAAACGTCCTCTATGTGAGCCGCACACATCTGTTGGGTGCGCTCCGTCGTATCAATATCTTTGCTAACCGCACCACGAATCAGGTCTTTTTTGGATTGGCTGACAACAGTCTGACCATTACCACCAAAGATCTTGATTTCTCCAATGAGGCCAGCGAACAGTTAAGTTGCGAATACGAAGGAGACCCGATGGATATCGCCTTCAATGCCCGCTTTTTCATTGAACTGCTCAACGCACTTGGCCAGGAAGAAATTCACATGACTATGTCTGTCCCCAGCAAGCCCGTCCTGATCTATCCCGACGAACAAATAGAAAATGAAGAGGTGATGATGCTCATCATGCCGGTAATTATCTATTAATATCAAGTCCCCTTCAGGGGATTTAAGGGACTAATGATGCTCGTCTTCTCGGTGATTATCTATTAATGAGTTTAGACGCCAGATGCCAGACTCGCAGACGCCACACGTATAGCACGCATTTATGTTGCTCCCTTTGTGAGCAAAAAGAAAGCTATCGGCTAACACCTCCCTAATTATTGAAAAACCTACCTCCTTCCCCGAGCAGGGCATGGCAGACAAACACATCACTAGTCTGGCATCTGGCGTCTGCGAGTCTGGCATCTTGAGTCTGGCGTCTACATTTCAATTGATCAGATACCTGAAGTGCACATTGGCTGTTCTCCCCAATAGTTCCGTCTGATTAGTTATAAAGAGTTCACTGCCTCCGCCCTTGGATACTTTTCCCAGATGTTGCAGGTCACTGATGTTTTGGTTGTTGGTCGCATTGATCAGGGACACACCGATCATCGCCGGTTGTTTAAACAGCAGGAAAGAATAATCCAATCCAAGGTCAAGACTGAAATAGGGTGGGAGATAGCGCTCTACTGCATTAAAGTTTTCCATACCAATTCCATTTCTCCCATCAAGGCGGACCAAGCTGAGGTAGGGCGCTTTGCTTTTATAAGTCACCAGTGTTGAAGCCCTGAATTTTCCGAATGTATAAGTACCCGATGCTTTCACCTGGTGTCTTCTGTCATCCTGTGGTGAAAAATAGGATCCGTTAAATAACATTGCATAGCGCTCTTCTATTTTACTGAGTGTATAGAGCACAGAAGCTTCAATCCTTTTCATTGTATATAAGACCGTCAGATCCAAACCATACGTCCGTCCATCACCGGTAAACAACCTGTAATAATCGTCCGCGGATCCCTGGTGCCCATGAGAAGGATCCGGCATCAGCGATCTGACACGTGCAAGGCCATCCGACTTTTTATAATAGAGCTCTGCATCAAAACTCAAAAAGGCAGAACTATACCCTGCACCAATCATATACTTATCGGATTTCAAAACAGGATAGTCATCTACCGGATCACTCAGCACCAGATACGTTAACTCTCTCCCAAACCTGTCCTCCACGGTCAATGTCCTCACCGTTTGCAGGTTCTTTGAATACGAAGCTCTGAGACTATACTGATCATTGATCCCGTAATGCAGGCGAAGATTCGGTAATGCATACATACTGCCTGTACTTTGCAGATACGTAAATCTGCTTCCGATCGCCCAATTAAGCTTTTGCCCTGCATTGCCTGAAATCTCTCCAAACAAACTTGCTTCTCCTTCCTGTTGCATCTGCGTCAGATAAGGCGCATTGTTTTCTTTTGCGGTGAAATCAACAGTGTGCTTTTGAAAATCTAACCCTCCTGTTATCACTGTCTGTAGGCCGGTTTTGTGTTCAACAAATCCTTTCACCCCTGTCGACAGCAGGTTGCTTTGCTGAAATCCTGAGTTTTCATTGATCTGGTTCTCGCCGGAACGTTCTTGTTCAAAGACCGATGCATAGTTGACCTCTTTATCAAACGAGGAATGAAAAGCACTGATATGCATGGATGTTTTGATCCCCAATGAGGTCTCTAACCCCGCAGAGAATCCCCTATTTTTCCAGATGTCCGTGCTTGAAAAAGTTTGTTGAACAGCAATCGCCTCTTGGTGCAGTGCTTCGACTTCAAAATCCGTATTGGTGGTGTTGTCTAATTGATCTCGGCTTTCAAAGAAATTAAACCGGAGTGTACTTTCTTTTCCTGGCCTGACGACCAGTCCTAGATTGATATCATAAAAATCTGATGTCGGAGCCTGGCTTGCTATCCACTCATTTTCACCATTATATTTTCCATGCAAACTGAAATTGCTTGAAGTGCTATCCGTCAGCGCCTCGTTGAGCATGGCCGTATGAGATAACCTTACCCCTGCGATTAGGTATATTTCAGGCGCCAGTTCCAACTCGGTGGTCATGGCTGTTTGCAATAAATCAGTATCCAGAATAAGTTTTGATTTGGGTGTCTCCCGTATAGATTGAACGTGGATCATCCCATCAATGCGCCCTCCGAATTCAATCGGCAGGTTGTTTTTATAGACATCAACAGATGAAAAATACTGCCCGTTGAACGGGCTGAAAATATTGTAAAAATGGTATGGATCATAGACGGGTATTTCATCCATGATGATCAGGGAATTACCCGCCTCTGTTCCACGGATGCGAATGCCCCGGTCAGAAGAAAAGTGTGTATAGGAGGTCAGATTGGCCAGCAATCGTTCCGCATTCCAGGTTAGTAATTGTGTCTCTGAAATAAACTGATAGCCATCCAGGTCCGTAGATTGCTCCGCATAATCCTGTCCCATGAGTCGATATGGAACGATGACGATCACTTCCTTCAGCGGAATCTCGCTGATATCCAGCTTTGCGTTTATACTTCCCTGCAGTGCTTTGTACACTGACATTGTTTTGGGCTTGAAGCCCAGATAACTAATGGTGACGATTCCGGACGTGTCGCGTAAAGGAAGAATAAAGCGGCCGTTTTCATCTGTGTTGCATCCGGTTTTTGATTTGTCTGCTATGATGGTGGCATACGGCAGGGGTTCTCCGGTTTTTGCATCTGTCACCGTACCGACTAATACTGCGAGCATCTGGTTTTCGTCCAAAGGATCTTCGCGACGCAACATCAATTTGTTACCATCAACGATCTGGTACGTGATGCCTGAATGGTTCAACAATCGGTACAACAATTCCTGGATGGAAGAAATCTCTGCTCCCACGTTTCTGATGGAGTCGAGCGTGGAAATAAGCTCGGGAGCAATCGCGACATCCACTTGGTACTGTCCGGCTATCCTTGCTATAAACGAATCAAACCCAGCACTCTGCCCAAAGGAAAAATGCGGTCCGGTAAGGAGTATTAATACAATTCCGGCGCGGAATAGATGCATAAACGATTATCGCGATATAGTAACGATCCTTCCTTGTTTGGATGATTGGAGATGCAGGGGCCAGGTGATCAGATACAACGCATTGTCAAGATCGCTGGATTCAAACAAGCCTGTATATCTGACATCCTCAAGCCCGGCCTCAAGTTTTATAGTGATATCATATTGCCGTTCAAGTTCACTGATGACTTCGGACAATGGTCGGTTTTCATAACTGAATTTTCCAGTCATCCATCCTGGTCCTTCTACTGTTACATCTGATGTTGAACGGTTAAGTTTTTTGTCCGTTCTGTCCTGAGAGGTGCTTTCACCGGCAGTGATGATCTGTTGATCCTTCCTGGTATTTTCAACTTTCACCTTCCCTGTGTAGCAAGAGACTTCAAAACGACCATTTCTGGATAAGACATTAAAACTTGTGCCAAGGACTGTTATGGTTCCATCGTCAGTGTGCACGATGAACGTACTTCCCTTTTGCACTTTAAAAAAGGCTTCTCCTTCGAGATAAAGGACGCGATCCTCCGCAAAACTTTTATCACGATAGGATAAGGTGGAACCTGCATTGAGTGTTACAGCGCTTTCTTCAGGTAATACAACTTCTTTCTGCTCTCCTGCTTTCGCCATAAACTTGTCCGTTGATGTCAGATGGCTGATCCACACAAAAAGCGCAAGGGTGGCTGCTGCCGCAAGTCCCCATGACCCTAATGGCTTCAGGTTTTTCTTTATCCGTTGTTGTGTGCCTGATTGGATGCTGTCATGTATTCTTTCCCACAATTCATTTCTTCCGACCTGGGACAAGTTGGGTATGGCCGTGTCGGTCAGTGAAAAAACGATCTTGCGTGCTTCTTCAACGGTCCTTTGTTTTTCTGCATGGCGGGCAACCCAATTTGTCCATTCCGCATCCCCCTCACCATGACGGACCCAGCGGATGAAGGAATCTTCACCGGCAAGGGTTATGGATGTATAGGATGTGAAATGTTCGTTCATATTTGGTTACCCCTAAAAAGTAAATAATTCATCCAGCAAATCTTCACGAGTTGCTGCCGTATAGTTGATATTACACAAGCCTGTCCCGCTGGTCATTATGCTCGCACAATTTCCCTGTAAATCGGAATCATCGATATGGCCCCTTTTGAGCGCACAATGTCCCAGCTCATGAAACACCAGAAATTCGCGCTCCAGGTCATCCGCATCATCCCAGTAAAACTTATCGATAATCACGATATTCGGTTCCTTCTCTGTGTGGCCGCACTGCCCGATCACATTAGGTGCGGTGATGACACGAATATCCCCGGAGACCATCATTTCCTCATAATCAATGACCACATTGCGAAAGCCCGCTTCAACAGCAAACCGGTCAAAATATTCCTGGAGCGGTGCATCGATGAGATACTGAGGCTCTTCATCTTTGACACAGGATCCGATCACCAGCATCGAGGCTGATATAAGGATGGCTACTACATTTCTGCTTTTTATCATTTCTCTTTCAGTCTACTATTTGTAAAAGCTGTTAGCAAACCGGGCTTCACTGATTTTATCCCTCCTCCCACATTGAAAAGAGAGCCTGTGCCATAAAGAGCCTTTGGCTTTGCTTTTGTACTCATATCCATAACATTAAAATGATGGTAATCGTTATCAATTCCTTTCGCAAGGCTGCCAGTGCCCTGGTGACCAGGTTTCTGGCTGACTGATAGTTGAGGTCCATGACACGGGCGATTTCCTCGTATTCCATCTGCTGAAAATACTTCATGTGGATGATTTCCCGCTGCCGGTCGCTAATCCGGGCCATAGCTTTTTCCATTTTATGTTGCCGTTCCTCTTCTTCCTCCGATTGCATCCATTGCACTTCGTGGTCGGTTGTAATCCTGTCATCCGGGAGGCCGTCCTCCAGGGAAATGGTCTCCAGATTACTTTTGGGGCCTTTATCAAATATTCTTCTCCGAAGGGAAACCATCAGATATGCTTTCCCTGAAGCCGGGACAGAAAGCCCGCTTCGGTTATTCCAGAAGGAAAGGAACATGTCGTGGATCGCGTCTTTGACCTTGTCTTGATCGTGGCATAAGACCATGCCATATCTATACAATCCACTGATATGATGGTTGTACAACTCCTGCAGGGCCTGTATGTCCCCGGACTTAAGGTTTTCCCAGTGTTTTGTTTCCTCCATGCAGGATCCTGTGTGTTTCCGGATTTGGTTGAGCAATGTTTTGCCTCCAGCCATTTCCTCTTCAGTGACCAGTTAAACGGTGATTGCCTGATCTCTCGTATGGTTCAGGATGTCAGCAAGTTTACTTTTCAGGTGATGCGGTAAAGATAGGACGGATTACATCTTTAGACAGAAGTTGGGGGATGGGGTTTAAGAAAATGGCGGAAGGGCAGAAGGGCAGAAGGGCAGAAGGGCAGAAGGGCAGAAGGGTTTTGTGTAGGGATTCAAAATGTGTAGGGGTTCAAAATTTTGAACCCCTACACATTTTGAACCCCTACACATTTTGAACCCCTACACATTTTGAA
>JAWXAW010000133.1:0-5124 GCA_034439675.1 Saprospiraceae bacterium
CTTATTAATCGATTGTTTCAGCGAGATATCCATGACTTTGAGGCTTGTTCCGGCCCAGAGGATCGGTGTATAGAGCACGGCTGCTGCACCGGCAAAGAGAACCGCCGGAGATATAAAAAGACTTCTACCGACGCCAAGGGTAGCAATTACGCGCTGGGTGACTAGCAATTGAACACCCAGGGAAATCACGTTGGCGGTGGAAAACCAAAAGCCAAAAAAGGCTGTGAGTTGCTCAGGGTCCTGTATCCTGTGAGATGCAATGGAGCTAAACTGGAATTCGATTAATTTACTGACGACCACACTGATACCCATGATCAGGGCAAGAAATGTCAGATGTTTTGAATTACGGATAAGGAGAAGGGGATACTCATGAAGTGTTTTCGTCTGCCTCTTAAGGACATGCCGGTTAAATTCGGGTACAAAAGTCAACCATATCTTTTGGTTGACCATCATGCCCACGATCAGCATGGCGGAGGCAACAAATAGGAGATTTTTTCCATCCATCAATGGGGCAAGGGCAGAGGTGATGTAGCCACCGCTGATGCCTCCGGCTATTGCACCTGCCCCGATAATTCCGAAAAGCCTTTTAGCTTCCAGCGAACTGAAGACGAGATTGCCCAGCAGCCAGAATTGCGACGTAGTGATCAAGCCAAACAAGGCCACACCGATATAAAAAACATAACTCATCCAGTCTCTAAACAGGTCCAGATGAAGCAGAACAGCAAAGGAAATCAGAGTGATGATCGAGATCATGTAAGTCCGCACCATGATTTTGCCCAACGGCAAGCTGTTCAGCAACCGTGAATAAGCAGTAGCAACAGCAAGGGCAGTCAGTGCCACCAGCAGAAAGACGAGTGGTAATTTATCTATCCCGGCCGTGGACAGAAACTGAGCATTGACGACTGGCTTGATGATCCAGAGGCATTGGATCAACAGGAATACATTAAACTGCATGAGCAATACACGCCGGAACTCACCCACTCGGATGTCAAACATCCGAAGGACGAAGTCTTTTCCCTTCGACAGCAGCGCTTCAAACATATGCGGCTGCTAATCTAGCCCTTTAGGACCAAGACAGTATCGATTTTCAACATTAAATCGCGAAGGATTTTCTCGCCATTGCTATCCTGAGCCAGAGCGACTACAATGTAGCGGCGGGTCTTGTCCCATACCAGCGCTGAATCAGCGTGCCAGTTTTCCCAGGTGCCGGACTTGCGGTAAACCTTGGCTGTAGGTGCTACGCGATCGAGCACGGAGACGAACTTATGGTGAAGCTGCGGGTCAACTAGCATCTGAAGCATGTCTTTTGACCTGTCTTCATTGACTAATTGACCGAAGGCGAGCATGTAATAGTATTTGCATACCTGCATGACAGAGGCAGCATGACTAAGCCCTTTTATCGGATCGCCAACGCGTGTTCCACCACTGCCATATGGCTTTCCTACCCATAGGCCTCCGCCATTATTTTTATCATACAACTTATAGCAAGGATCTTGCAGCACTTTTGAGATATAGTCAATACCGACCCGGTTAAACATACGACTAGCTGCTTCATTGCTGCTCTTTGCAATCATCATCCGCATATCCGCTTTTACTTCGGGTGTTTCTTTTATTTTGCCACTGGCAATGGCATCTTCTGATGCAAGGAGGATGGCAATCTTTGGCAGGCTGGCAGCATACACCATATTATTTGGGTTGATCGCCGCAAAACGAGAATGCATGGGATCCTGCATATCAATAATGCCAATACTCAGCATTTTATTTTTTGAAAGTTCAACCCACCTAACATCAGTGCTCAGGATCCGTTCCAGTTTTTGCTGCAGTTCTGCATCCTGTAATTGCTCCATAGGAATGATAGCCTCAGTAGGTACATCCAATGGCAATGTGCTAATATCCACTGTTGGTGCGACAACGATTTCTTCTAAGATGCTGGCTGAATAATCAGTAAGAATGTTTGTGTTAGCTGAACTCCAGGAAGTCAGTGTAAAGAAGAAAATAATCAGGACTGAACTCAAAGAGTAAAGGATAGAATAACCGGTTATTTTCTTCATTCGGTGAGGTTTAGAATGTGTGAACTATGTAAATCTAACTCGTAATTGTGTAAGATTAGTGCCTTAAGCTGGAAAATATACCCCGGTTTGCAGCTTATTAACACCCTTTAACCCATAATTGCCTGATTATGGGGTATTTAACGCTATAAAATTCTGTATTTACCCAGGGTTTACCCTGAGCATGCAATTAAATATAGCCGCTGGCTTGGTGTCCTCACCACCGGCGAAGGGGTATCCCGCTGGCCGCTGGCTTGCTGTCCTCACCACCAGCGATTAGGATTCCGGACAGGAATGCCAATGCAGGCATCCAGGTGGTTGTTGGTGAGGGCAGTTCGACGGGCTCACTCCAGCGCACCAACAACGGCTTTGCGCCTGCAGCGAATACCGCAATCAACTCCCAGACCTGTCACACCTCTCACGGTCTTCCCGCTGCCACATTTCATGATGGCGGGATCTTCGCTGCGCTTCGACACACTTATCACGACCTCATATCTTCCTCAGGGTGGATCAAGTGCTTATACTTGTTGTACAGAAACGAAATAATCAATAGTAACACACCCAACGAAACGAAAACAATTGTTTTGGCGATGGTATTGAGATGAGAAATGTCATAGACAGCCAATTTGACGAGGGTGATGGTAAAAAGAATAATTGCCCCAATACGAAGGTGTCTTTTCGCTTTCCATATCCCCAGGGCGATGAGCCATAAAGCATAGATGCCCCAGATAATACTCAATCCTAGACGGGTGGATTCAGAAAATTGGAGGACTGCCATCCAGGTCAGCCACTCATTGCTGATGACACATACAACGACGAAATGGAAAAGTAAATCATATAATATGCGAACGTTTTGCATGCGGGGTTCCGGTTCATCCTGTTTTAAAATCAAATGCAATACGTACACCATTAGTCCCGCAAAGACAAACGATACGTAACGGATGCCAATATTAAAAACACTCCTGGTATAGTACTCGGACAGATATTGATTGAGGTAATCTTCGCGAAGTTGATTTAGCGCCATCAATCCTTCAGTAAGGAATACGAGGATACAAATGAACCCAAAGATGAGTGTTGTTAATTGAAGCTGTCTGCTTCTGATCAGCTTCATATTGATCAACGCCAATACAGATAAAAACAGGAAGGAATAATCGAGGTTCCATAGTCTCTTGAAGCTGACCAGGTCCTCGTTCCAGTAACTGCCTCCATACTCATTTCCTTCAGGTGTTATGGTCTTGGCTGAGTCAAGATACAATTGGTGCCAGTACATGGTGATTTCAAGGCTGAAGGTGTAATAAGTTGTGATCAGTAATATGGCTGGGATCACAACACGCATGAGATCGTCAAGTGATTTTTGATTTGTCGGAGTAGACACATCATCTTTTGGTTTGTTGAGATACGTGATAAATGCAAAGGCACCGATAAAGAATATTGATGTTAGAAAGTTGATATTGAACAATGGGGTAAGCCTGGTTTCGGGTATGGCTGGAACGTATTGGTTGTATACGAACATCCAGTCACCGACGATACTTGCAAAAGCCAGCAGCATGAGTGCATACGATATCTTCTCATAGATGGGATCATTCCGCATTTTCCCGATCCGGAAGAGTAAGGCTGCTTCTCCTGCCCAGAGTAGTGTGACCCAGCTGCCATCTAACTGCACAGGTATAGCCATGGTTATAAAAACCAGTACCAGTCCAGCGACCATAGAGAATAGATTGCGGTCGGCGGCCTTTTGCTGATAGATGAATAGGGTGACCCCAAGGTGAATGGCTGCGTTACCTAAGGTAAACAGGCCAAGAAGTTGGCTGCCATCTATATGGTGATCCAGAACAGTGTACCCCAATCCATAAAAGATAAAGGAATTGGAAAGGATCAGCAGGACATCATTGGCCTGGAATTTTTCATGGTGGCGGAGCTTGTAGGAAATAAAAATAAAATAGAACGTAAGAAAGAAAAGACATGCAAAGATCCAGAAAATAGAAAAGTGTGTGTCAGCCTGATATTCTGTGAAATACCATAAGCTGAAGATGATCCAGGTCAGGATGAAGGATGAATAGTAAAGAGGTTTCCAGTATTTTCGGACAGAGATGATCAGAACACCAATATTGATGATCGCCATGTAAGTGTAGAGCACCGTCACATTACCAGCGTTTTCACTCAGTAGGAACGGTACGGCATAAGCACCCACCAGGCCGATATGAGCTATGACCTGTCGGTTGTAGTTCAAGGCAGCCGCAATGGTCATGATCGTAAACAGTGCCATCAACATGAATGCGGCTACCTGGGGAAACAAACTGTAGAAACTGTAGGCCGCATAGGTGATAAAATACAGGATCGCTATCGCTCCGCTGACCAGTACCGCACTGAAATCCGTGTAGGCTCTCTTTAATTTGAAACCGAAACCAAGGAGGCCAATACCAATTGCGTATCCAAGTAAAATCCGGGCAAGTGGACTGATCAGGTCATGATCGATTGAGTACTTTGCACCAATAGCTACTCCAATGATCGTGATGGCAATGCCTATTTTGTTGATGAGATTGGAGCCGACAAACTGTTCAATCTCTGATTTTGATTTCCTGGGTGGCGGAGTGCGAAAAAAAGGTATATCCGGCGGTCTGCTGATGCTTTGGGGTATTTGGGTCGCCGGTGGTTTTGGAATAGGTAGATCTTGCGTAGTATTCTCAATAATAATGGATGGGGGCACTTGTTGTCTGATCTTTTGTTCTTCATCTTGTTCCGACGGCCATTGCAGCTTTATTATTTCTTCTTGCAATGCACTGATCTCTTTTGAAAAAGAATCCTGACGTTTGGCCAAAGCATCTAGCTTGTCAAGTAGGAGCTGAATGGCCCCATTGTTATTTATCATGTCCGATCAGGTTAAAGTCAAAAATTATCACTAGTAAATGTAATTATCTAAATGGTTAGCTATAATAAATAACTGTCAACAGTCAACAGTCGACTGTAAACTGTCCGCATCCGGCTTTCAGCTTCCGCTGGCCGCTGGCTTGGTGTCCGCACCACCAGCGAAGGAGAATGCCGGTGGCCGCTGGCTTGGTGTCCGCACCACCAGCGA
>JAWXAW010000134.1:0-12636 GCA_034439675.1 Saprospiraceae bacterium
GAAGCCGAGCGGACGCGATTAGTGGCCAGAGGTCTTGCAGATGCTGTATTTATGCAGAAGGAAGCAGAAGCCAAAGGTCTCTATGAAGTCCTCCAGAAGCAAGCGGATGGCTTTGATGAAATCGTCAAAGCAGTCGGCGGAAATCCAAGAGATGCTGTGTTGATGCTCATCGCCGACAAACTCCCTGAACTAGTCAAGACGCAGGTAGATGCCATCAAAAATATCAAAATTGATAAGGTCACAGTTTGGGAAGGTGGAAACCAGGAAGGCTCGGGCAACAATACCTCTAAGTTTATCTCAAGTATGTATAAGTCGGTTCCCCCTTTGAATGAACTATTCAATATGGCCGGAATGGAACTACCGACATATCTGGGAAAAGTGAAGCCGGAAGATGCTCATGAAGAGAAAGAAAGTAAAGAATTAGAAAAATGATGCTTCGACTACCTCAGCCCAGGAGTGAAAAATGAAAAAGAGAGATGCATTGGCTAACCTTTGCATCTCTCTTTTTTTCTTTCTAATCTTCTTACCTTCTTACTTTCTTACTCCTAGAATTTCAGGTGTTTCACCGTTAATTTATTGTGGATCAACTGCCTCAGCGAGTCAATCCCGATTTCGAGATGCGTAGAAGCATACGTGCTGGTGACGGTAACGTCACTGTGCGAAGTCTTAACCCCTTCCGGCACCATGGGCATATCGGAGACAAGTAGCAAAGCCCCCGTTGGGATTCCATTATGAAATCCAACACTAAACAATGTAGCCGTCTCCATATCAATGGCACTGGCTCGAATTTTATTCAGGTATTTTTTAAACTTCAGGTCAAATTCCCATACTCTCCTGTTGGTGGTATAGACAGTTCCGGTCCAGTAATCCTTGGCATAATCCCGGATGGTAGTGGAAATAGCCTTTTGAAGAGCAAACGAAGGCAAGGCAGGAACTTCAGAAGGAAAGTAATCATTTGAAGTTCCTTCACCCCGTATAGCAGCAATGGGGAGTATAAGGTCTCCGACATTATTTTTCTTTTGTTTCAGTCCACCGCATTTTCCGAGAAACAGACATGCCTTTGGCTTGATAGCCATGAGTAAATCCATGATCGTGGCAGCATTGGCACTCCCCATGCCGAAATTGATGATGGTGATTTGCTCTGCCGTTGCGCATTGCATGGACAACCCTCTGCCATATACATCTACACCAAATTTTTCAGAAAACACATCAACATAATGTGAAAAGTTGACCAGGATAATATATTTTTCAAACATGTCCAGAGACATCCCGGTATACCTTGGCAGCCAGTTATTGACGATATCAGCTTTTGTTTTCATACCAAGTATTTTACAACTGTTTATCTAGAGATACACCACAGTCACATCCAGCCTCCTGCTTCCTGCACACAGTCAACTGTCAACTTTCAACTGTCAACTGCCAACTGCTTACTGCCCACTTTTCACTTTTCACTTTTCACTCTTCACTCTTGGCTGCTGAGCGTAATCGAAGCATCACTTTTCATTTTTCATTTTATGATACACATCCGCCCTTACCCCCTCATGTTTTCGGACTTCTATTTTTAAAATGCGCCTTAATACATCAGGCGATGCACCTTCAATCCAGTGATCAATCTCCCCGCTTGCATTCGCCCTGTTGATCTGGATTTCATCCCGCACCGCATAGAGCACAGCAGCAATATGTTTGCACACCGGCCCATGTTCGAAAGGACAAGTGCAATGCCATTGTGAAATTACATCGTGTCCTTCGAGCAATACCTGATAAGTTTCAGAGCCTTCGATAACGGCAGTCCAACCCTCAGTCGTCTGTTGCAACATGAGTACCTGGTGAGCATCAAAATATTCCTTT
This sequence comes from Saprospiraceae bacterium, assembly GCA_034439675.1. Lineage (GTDB taxonomy): Bacteria > Bacteroidota > Bacteroidia > Chitinophagales > Saprospiraceae > Opimibacter. Next base: position 1,849 of record JAWXAW010000134.1, read on the forward strand.
CCTCGTTCTGAAATGAGAAAATGAATTTCTTCTTCAAACTTGTCTATATGAATGCTCATTGACGAACAAACCTTGCCATCCGCGTTTCTCCTTCCGCGGTGCTGATGATCACATAGATGCCACCAGGTAATTGGTCAACCTTGACCCTGTTGAGATAGCTATGACCTTGGGTCATCGTCTGACCGCTTGCGTTGATAATCTCATAGTCCATTCCACTCTTTGCCTTTTCCCAGTCAAGGAGGATTTCATCCGTAGCCGGATTTGGAGAAATCCGGAGTTCGTGCGATTTTAAATCCAGTCCGGTAATGGAAGATGGATTGACAAACGATTGGAAAAAATCTATGGATGAGAGGATCGCAGGAAAAACGCACTGCCCATGCGAAAACGTCGGGTTCAGATTGACGGCAAGTACATCTGTCGCACCATTAGCCTGCATCGTCGTTTCTGCAAGGAGTGAATTCTCAAAAGGCACTTGTTCATCACCACCACAATAATACAATCGCGTTGGTGCAGAAGGAGCCCAGTCGTAAGTATCATTTTCTCTAAGGGCTACATTGATAGGATGATTCGCTTGTATACTGATGGCGGTTATTATACTATCCTGAAACATCCGCTTGTTGACCGTATCACCATCCATGGCCAGGGCCGCAATCAATTGGGCGTTTAAGGCCGTCAGGTTGATAGCCCCTGTATAAAAGTTGTTTATACTGGTGGCGAAGGGTTCTTTAAAGATGTCGTTGACGGTATTGAATATATTGCCATAGACTGTCTGGTACCCTAAGGCTATATAGGCTATGTATGACGGTGATCCGTAAGAAACATCGCTTAGGATAATGTCGCGCATCACACCTGAAATACTGTAAGGACCAGACATATGGGTGGCAGCAGTCACGGGATAAACAAATGACCAGAAATCTTCGATTTCTTTATGGACTGCCATAGATGCATGTCCTCCTTGAGAATAACCCGCTACAAATAGGAAATTCGGGTTCCATTCAGGTTCGTTAAAATCAAGGTATTCAAGGGATCCATTGAGCATATCAAGGGAGGCATATGCCTCTGTGGAAGCATGGACATATGGATGAAATCCTCTGGAATCACCCAAGCCAAGATAATCAGGGGCAGCAGTAATGAAGCCAAACGCCGCATAGGCCATGGCTACTTCAAAACCACCCCGGAGCTGGGAAGGCACATCAGTAGGTCCTGCTGTTGTTCCATGTCCATAGAGTACTAAAGGCAGCTGGGTGCCGGCTGGAACCTGAGGTATCACCAAAAGTCCTGATGCAGTATCCGGTAACAGATCCGAACCGGGGGTTTTATATCTGATCCTGTATAGGTCAATATCATAGTCAACAGCCTGTCCAAACAGTACCAAAAGTTCGAATTTGCTGCGACTGCCCAGGAATGTGGATTCAACCAGGTAATCCTGAGCAAAAACGGTCTTTCCACAGAAGAGGGAGATAAAAAGGAGTAAAAATGTAGTAATGGGTTTGTACATGGTGTTAAAGGTTGTGTTAGAATTAGATAGGATACATGGCAACTAAGAGGTCAAAAATATAATTAATTTGCCGAATATATAATCCAAACCGGCTGACATATGTATACTGTTGAGCACATAGGAATTGCGGTGAAGTCCCTTGAGCAGAGTGACCCCTTATTCAGCAGACTGCTAGATGCTTCCCCTTACAAGCATGAAGAGGTTCTTGATCAGGGGGTCATCACATCATTTTTTCAGGCCGGGCAGGCTAAAATTGAATTGCTTGAGGCTATCCATCCGGAAAGTCCGATAGCTAAGTTTATTGAGCGCAAAGGAGAGGGCATTCACCACATTGCGTTTGAAGTACAGGATATCAGGTTGGAAATGAAGCGATTGAAGCAGGAGGGGTTTCAGCTCTTACAGGAAGAACCATCCATCGGGGCTGACAATAAATGGGTTTGTTTCATTCACCCCAGGTCTTCAAATGGGGTGTTGATAGAAATTTGTCAGACTATTCCAGAAACCGAATTGACCGTAAACCATGCAATGGACCTTTGAGCATTTGGTGATTGCATTCACAGGGGCATTTTTTGCCGGAATCATTAATGCCCTTGCCGGAAATGGTTCTGTGATTACCCTGACCGTATTAACTGAATTGCTGGGCCTTCCTGGCAACATCGCGAATGGCACTAATCGGGTTGGCGTCCTCATGAATGCTGCCGGAGCAATGACCGGTTTCAGGGGGAAAAGAGAAATCGAGTATAGCCGGTATTGGAAATTTATCCTGCCGGTTATCTTCGGGGCTATCATTGGGACCATTGTAGCAACGTATGTCACCCATGCCCAGTTTATGGGTGTGTTCAGGTTTCTGATGATCGTCATGCTGATTATTATTTTGGTAAAACCAGAGCGATGGCTGATCACGCATGCTGAAAACAGTATACTGCCTGGTTGGATGGTATGGCCGGTGATGCTGCTACTGGGCTTTTACGGAGGATTTATCCAGATGGGAATGGGCGTATTTTATCTTGCAGTATTAGTGCTTGTAGCAAAGCTCCCGATGATTGAGTCGAATACGATTAAAGCGCTTACGGTAGGATCATTTACACTGATTGCAGTGATTATTTTTGCGATGGCAGACCAGATTATATGGACGATTGGACTCGTCATGGGTGTAGCCCAGTTTTTAGGCGGCTGGATGGCAGCTCACTATGCCAGCAAAATACCCGGTGCCTCAAAGGTGGCCTACGCAGTGCTGATCGTAGCGGTCTCCCTTTCTGTTCTCAAACTTTTCGAAGTTTTCTAAGCATCCATTGCCGTGTCATTGTCCACTGTAACTTTTTACCAAATTGCCGCCTCGTAAAAGCCGGGTATTAAAAATTGAACCGTCTGGTACTAATTGAAAAAATCACCAAAACAGCCGGATATCCAATTGATCTGAAAAGAACTATTTTTGCCACCAGGACGTTACCACCACCATGATGAGGATATTTAAAAATTTGTTTTTATTGGTTTCAACTCTTTTGCCAGCCTTCTCCATTGCCCAGCAAAGTGGCATTGAAGCCGCCCTGCAGAAAGGCAACGCTGCAGAGTTGGGCGTATTTTTTAGTAAAAGTGTAGATCTTTTAATTCCGGGTACCGAGGATACTTTCGCAGCAAGTGAAGCTGTTACAGTGCTCACAGAATTTTTCACCAAACAAACAGTCAAAGGTTACAAACGGGTTCATGTAAGTTCTCCGCAGGAAGGCCGGGCAATTTATTCGATTGGAGATATGTACACAGCCCAGGGAACCTACAGGGTGACTTTGTATTATGATGCCCAGCAAAAGATTTCTGAAATCAGAATCCAAAAGTAATCTGGTCATCTGCCCGCACTTCGACTTCGCGTCGCGTGAGATCCTTCTGCTGAGCGGGAGTTTGGTGAGCGTAGTCGAACCATCACTCTTCACTTCCGGTTGGTGAGCGTAGTCGAACCATCACTTTTCTCACTGATCAGCCAAAGTCCTGCGAATGTCAGCAGCCCGTTTACGGCAAGAATCAGAAATCCAAAAGTCAGGCCATTGAAGAGCTGCACTGAATACGCATTGACAAAATAGGAGATAACGGGAGCTGTGATGCAAACCAGGATAGAGTATTGGTCCTTTAGCTTGCGGCGTGTCAATAATCCAAAGGCGAATAATCCAAGTAAGGGTCCATAGGTGAATCCTGCCGCTCTGAATAATTCATTGATGACAGAGCCCTTGTTGATGAGTTGAAACAATATAATAACCCCTGCAAAAAAGATTGCAATCAGGACATGTACCCGTCTTCTGATTTTGGTTTTATAAGCTTCATCCTTGTATTTTGGTTCTCTTTCGAAACCAAGAAAATCCATACAAACCGTGGTCGTCATAGCTGTGAGTGTTCCATCCGCGCTGTTGTATGCCGAAGCTACAAGGCCGATGATAAAAGCAATCCCTATATACAGAGGCAAGTGACCCATAGCTAGCAGGGCATAGAGTTGATCTGATCTTTCGGGGGAGGCGAGTCCGAGATGGCCTAGATAGATCCATAGCAATGCACCCAGTGTCAGGACAAGCATGTTGGCAATAACCAGAATCACCGAAAAGAAATACATATTCTTCTGGGCTTCGCCGATATTCTTGCAGGAAAGATTTTTTTGCATCATATCCTGATCCAGACCGGTCATGACAATGGTTATTAAAGCGCCGCTTAGGAATTGTTTGAAAAAATTATTCGGATCAGCCCATCCTCCTTCAAAGAAAAATACTTTCGCAAAGCCGGCATCTCGTATGGCCTGTGGGATGGTAATTAATGAAAGATCCAGTTTCTGCATGATAGCAACGATGGTCAGTATGACGGCAGCCAACATACAAAACGTCTGAAGGGTGTCTGTAAACACAATCGTACGGATACCTCCTTTGAAGGTGTATACCCAGATTAACAGGATGGCGATCATGACGGTTACATAGAACGGAATGCCGAAAGGCTCACACAGCAAAGTGTGTAGCACCATGACAGCTAAAAACATTCTGAAGGCCGAACCAATCATCCGGGAAAGCATGAAAAAAGCAGACCCTGTTTTATAGGATACCGGTCCGAATCTCATTCCGAGGTATCCATAAATGGATATGAGGTTTAGCCTGTAATACAAAGGCATCAAGACTAGGGAGATCGTCATGTAGCCAAGGAGGTATCCCAAAACAACCTGCATATAGGAAAAAGCCTGGTTGTGCCCGCCTGCTCCAACTACACCGGGGATAGATATAAACGTCACTCCGGATAGACTGCTTCCGATCATGCCGATTGCAACCAGGTACCAGGGTGACTTATGTCGATTGATAAAAAAATCATCTGTCGTCGAGCCCCTGGAAGTTATCCATGCCAGGAAGATGAGTAATAGAAAATAGCCGGCGACAATAGAGAGGATAAGGAGAGGGGAAATGCCGATTGAATCCATGGCGGGAAAGATAGGTAAAAGGTTGAGGCTAGGGAAAACTGAACCAAAGGCGCTAAGAACGAATTCGCTTAAATAAACTTTCCTGAAGTACCTGATTCAGCGTAAAACCGGGAGCATTGATTTTCAAGAGTAGACGGATAAAATTTTTCTAAGGCAAAACGGACTCGAAAAAGGAAGAATGATCATGCTACTAGTCTCTGAATTTTGACAGGTATGAAAACTTTAACAGACTTCCAAAATAGCTTGTATAATCCCAATCCTGAATATAAAATATTGGAAAATACTAACTTATAAATACGTGAATAAAGTAATATTTGAGATGCAGGGTATTTAATTTTAATTTCGGGGAGGTGGGCAATATACTTGGTTGAAAGAAATGGACTACTTTTAATACCAACAGGAATTCGAAGTCCTAATCTTGTTTTAAGGCATATCACCTCCGGAGACTAATGAGCCGTGCTTTAAAACCATTAAGAAATGACTCATCTCCCATCCTGCTGCCTGTCACCTGTTCTGGTGGAGCAGTACTTTAAAAAAAAGTCCTTCAGTCGCTATTGCTTTTGTTTGATATGTCTTCATGACATTCAGTCTTTGGTTGCCTTCAGGTATCCTGGCCGCTGATAATGCGCCCAAGCTTAATCTCCTCAGGAATATGATAATCAAAAAGCAAAAATGGAAAATCCATAACGAATCATGACAAGAACCACGAATGAAGACACCACCCAAAAACCTAATCGTAACTCCAGATTCTATAATAAGCGCTACCACGTTTTTTGGACGATGTTGCTTTATTTGTTCTTTACCCCCTGCATGTATGGTCAGTCACCTTATATTTCTGTTTCGAGTGGCAATTGGAATGATGACTCGACCTGGAGTGGATCAGGCATACCTGGTCCAAGTGATGCTGTCCAGATAAGAGGAGGCTTTACGGTTTATGTAAATACTTCAAGTGCAGTATGTGCTAATCTGAAAGTTGGAGGTGATAATGCAAATAATAATACAGGTACCTTAAGTTTTGCAACCTCTGGAAATCCGCAGTTGAAAATTTCAGGAAACTTACAGATTGGAGGCGACGGGAATACAGTCAGAAAAGGGACCATCATCTTTCAGAATGGTGCAACGCTAACGACCTCTAGTTTGGTTCTTGGTGGAGTAGGTAGTTCACCTGCACCTGGCGTCCTTTCAATGAACAACGGAGGTACATTGAAGACAGGTAGTCTTGCACTTGGGGCAGGCCTTGCCACCTGGGAACCAGGATGGGGAACGGTTGAATTAACAGCTTCCAATTCGATTCCCAACACCATTTTCACATCATTTTTTAATTTAATAATCAATGGCGGCACGACGACAATCGGTGCGGCAAAGTCGATTATGGATTTAGGCAAGTTGACACTTAGCTCCGGCCTAGTAGTCACGAATAACTACCTCTCCATGACGACAACATCTACCATCACCCGCCATGATGGTAGTATGACAGGTACACTTCAGGGATCTGGCGTATATGACGTTACGTATACAGGTAATTCAAAGACCACCGGACCCGAGTTAAATAACACTGGATTGAGACATCTAACGATCAATCTGCTATCGGGTAAAACAGTGACTTTAAACGCGGTCGCGACCCCTGATGGTAACCTCTCCGTCATCAACGGGACCTTTGATTTGTCCACGTATACCATTAACAGGTCGTCAGGTGGTGGAACCCTGAGCATTGGCAACGGAGCTTTTTTAAAGATCGGCGGGACAAATGCAACACCTTCAAATTATTCTTCACGCATTTTTGGTACAACAAGTACAGTTGAATTCTATGGTGGACTTCAAAATATTACTTCCGAAAGCTTTGGCCACCTGATCATCAGTGCCGGCACTAAGTCAACTTCAGGTACCATCAGTGTGTCCGGAAATTTTACCTGCAGCGATGGTGCCACGGTCAACACAGCCAATAACTGGAATCCAATGATCCATTGGATTGTGGATGGATCTTTTAACCAGACAAATAGCACAACAACATTTAGCAGCGGAAGTACACACGAAATATCTGGTGCGGGTACAAGCCAGTTTAATAATGTAGTAACCAGTTCTTCAACCATTAATGCTAATAATCACTCCATCTTTATTGCCGGTAACTGGAGTCACGGCTCTAGTGGGATCTTCAATGCTGAAGTAAGTACAATTCGTTTTAATGGTGCAGGAAATCAGACCCAGCCGGTCACCGAATTTGTACCTTCTTTTTACAATTTAATAGTAAATAAAACCGGAGGAACTTTAAGTAGCAGAATCTGGACTGTGACTAATGATTTTGAACTGATGTTCGGATCCTTTTCTCCGAACGATGGATCATCCTTTTTCAATGTTACAATCACCAATGGCACTTTTACGGCTCCATCAGGAAATATAAATGTCACGGGAAATTGGACACGCAATGGTGGGTCATTTGTTCATAGTAACGGTAAAGTAACGTTCAATAGCGTCGTCGCAGATCAAAGTATCAATGGTTCCCAGAATGCTCAGACATTTTATAATCTGACGTTGAGTAAAGGCAGTAAGAAATTAGTTTTTTCCGGGAGTATGATTACTGTTGCAGTTAGAAATATCCTGACCATGACTTCAGGTAATTTTGATCTAGGGACAATTGGAGTACTTGAATTGGGTACATCTCCTTCTTCCGTTGGAACTTTAAATTACACTTCAGGAACTATTATCAATGGCAACGCCGGAGGGTTCAAGCGATGGATTGCTGGATCGTCCGAACCAGGTATAGATTTTCCGGTAGGAACCGCTACGAATACGTTCAAAGCCAGGATTGTTTTTAACAACAATACACCAGGCTCTTTAACTGCAAGATTTGATGCCGGTGATCCCGGGAGTAATACAGGCTTTCCATTAGAGGAAAATATGCTCACGATATATGAAGATGGACTGTATACTGAAGGAACGTGGTCATTGATTCCTGAATCAATGACGAGCACAGATTATGATCTTGAACTGACAGGTACGGGATTCAACAGTGGTGGAGAAGAAGATGGGACAGTCCGTATACTGAAAAGACCTGATAGTGGGGGCGACTGGACATTGAATGGTATGCATGTGCCAGGTTCAGGAGATGTGGCTAAACGATCAGGTCTCAGTGGATTTTCACGTTTTGGGCATGGTGCGCCTTGTCATAATCCTGCCACTGTTGATGCAGGTGATGATCAGACCATATGTAAAGGTGGGTCGGCAACCCTGGCAGGTACGATTGGTGGTAGTGCGACCAGTGCTACATGGAGTGATGCAGGTGTCGGCGGCAGTTTTAGTCCAAATAATTCCACACTGAATGCAGCCTATACGCCACCTTCCGGATTTACAGGCATGATCAATCTTAAACTCACTACGAATAATCCCCCAGGGCCCTGCAGAGCAGTGAGTGATATCATGGTGTTGACCGTTGTAGCAGATCCTGTAGCGCCAACAGCCACTAAATCACCGTATGTTGATATTGTGTGTGCGGGGCAGTCCTTGACCTTAACGAATATAACAGATAATGGTGGTGGTGCCGGAACATGTGTAATAGAGTTCCGCTTTGATAACGGTTCAGGATTCAGTACTTGGACTACCACACTTCCACTTTTTTCAGCAGCTGTCGGTACGAATAAAATTGAAATCCGTAAGAATTGTGATGGAGCAGGCTGCAATTTATCCAATGCGACGGCATATTCCTGGACTGTTGTCGCAGATCCTTCAGCGCCAACAGCCATTCAGTCACCAGATGATGCCACAGTTTGTACAGGCCAGATTTTGACCTTAACCAGTGTACTGGATAATGGCGGTGGTACCGGAACATGTTCGATTGAGTACAGGTATGATACTGGATCAGGATTTACCACATGGAGTACAACCCCGGCAAGTTTTCCGGCAATAGCAGGAACCAATACTATCGAGATACGAAAAAATTGCAATGGCTCAGGTTGTGATGTCTCTTTCGTGAGTGCCTATACCTGGTCAGTGGTTGCAGACCTCACTGTCGCTGATCCAACAGGAATAGCAGTTTGCGATGGGTATGCTGCAACATTGAGCGTTTCTCCACAGGGAGGAACCGGAGATTTCAGTTATCAATGGCAACAGATGACTCCCAACTGCGCATCACCCGAGGATGTAGGAAATGACGCTCCCTCCTATACAACCATCGCCCTTGCTCCCGGAACGTATTATTATCGATGTGTGATCACACAATCCGGAGGTGGTTGTGATCCGCTGACTACCGCTTGTGCAACGGTCATCGTGTATCCTAACCCTTCAAGCTCGATTACTGGACCATCTTCACTATGCCCATCTGCCACTGGGACAATATTTGAAGCGCCTACAGGACTGACAGGTTATGCATGGAGTATCTCAGGAAGTGGCAGTATTACAGGGAGTATGACAAGCCAAACAGTCTCTGTGGATGCTGGTCCCGGGTGTAACACTTCGTATATACTTACTTTAGCAGTAACAGATGCAAATGGTTGTACGTCTATAAGCACAAAAACGGTGAGTGTGTTCGATGAAACTGATCCGACTATTGCCTGTCCGTCAGGTGTTCTCAATAGGTATACAGACAACGGTGATTGTACCTATGCGACAATAGGCGCTGAGTTTGATCCGATAGCTTCATTTGACAATTGCGGCATAGCCGGCATGACAAATGATTACAGTAATACAGGTACACTGGCAGGAATTGAATTTCCGATAGGAACTACAGTTGTAAGCTGGATGTTAACGGATCAATGCAATAATGCAGCATCATGTTCGATAACGATTATTGTAGGCAATGATGTTGATCCGGTTGTATCATGCCCGGTAGCAGTCAATCCGTATTTCACCGATCCAGGTCATTGTCATGCCAGCTTAACTTTTGAAGCATCCTCATCAGATGATTGCGGAGTTACCAGTACACAATACAGTATAGTGGGCAACACGATCACTTTTCCTCACGAATTCGCGGTTGGAACAACGATAGTGGATGTGTTGGTATCGGACTTGACGGGCAATACTGCTGCATGTTCTTTCATAGTTATAGTGGAAGATCATGAAAACCCGACCATCGATTGTCCGGACCCACTCATTCTATATCAGGTTGATGCGGGACAATGCAATGCGACTTTGAGTTTTATCGCTTCCTCTACAGATAATTGTGAGGTAGCCGGTACTTCCTACTTTATAGGTGCAGATCCGATTGAGTTTCCCTATGATTTCAATGTTGGATCAACAGTAGTCAATGTTCATGTAATGGATGATCATGGTAATACAAACTCTTGCTTCTTTACCGTAGTAGTCGAGGACCATGAAAATCCAACGGTCGAATGCCCTAAACCACTATATCCATATCCCGTTGATGCAGGCGAATGCAATGTAACTTTGAGTTTCACAGCTTTCTTCTCTGACAATTGTGGAGTTGATGGTACCTCTTATTTTATCGGAGATACTCCGATTTCATTTCCATTTGATTTTCCGGTTGGCATAACAGAAGTATATGTCCTGGTAACTGATATTCATGGTAATACTACGCCGTGTTATTTTACAGTGATCGTGGAAGACAATATTGATCCTGTCATCGAATGTCCATCCCCTGGTCAGATATACACAACAGATGAAGGTGTTTGTTTTGCGACTTTGAGTTTTGCGGCGACCTCATCGGATAATTGTGAGGTAGCAAGTACAGCATATAGTATTGGAGGAAATACGATAACATTTCCATATGGATTTTCAGTAGGATCAACGGATGTGGATGTCTTGGTGACGGATATACATGGGAATGCATCCTCATGTTCCTTTACAGTGGTCGTAGAGGATAATGAGGATCCGGTTGTAACGTGCCCAGTTCCGATCAATC
>JAWXAW010000135.1:0-18911 GCA_034439675.1 Saprospiraceae bacterium
ACCTGTTTTCGAATTGATTTTCCTTAGCCTTCTATCAAGATGAAAGTGATTAATTGTGTTCGTGATGAACACATTCCCATTTGATAATCAGTAAAATCTGGTACCCCCATTTAGGGGGTAAAGGGGGTAAAAGAAAAAGGGGTGCATATGGCAATGGAGGTAAAAGGCAAAGGGGTAAAAGGAAAAAGGGGTAAAAGGAAAAAGGGGTGCATATGGCAAAGGGGGTAAAAGGCAAGGGGGTACACAGGACAATGGGGGTAAAAAGTACTGATGAACGGAATTAATAATCAACTAAGGTGTGTACTCAGAAAAATCATAAAATCTGGTACCCCCATTTAGGGGGCAAAGGGGGTAAAAGGAAAAAAGGGAGCATATGGCAAAGAGGATATTAGGCAAAGGAGGTAAATGGCACCTGTTTTCGAAATGATTTTCCATTGCCTTCTGTGTCCATGGAGGAGCGTCGTAGGTCAAAGTTTGGTTACTTTTATGGCAATGAAAAAAGTACCGTATCTAGCATAGCATGATTAGTCATATGTGTTCCAAATTTATTTTGAACACTTGCGGTTTTAAACTAAAGATGAATGACAAACTGGATTTATAAAACATATCAACCTGAAATATTCCAGGGACATACGGCAAAGAAAAAATATTTCGAAGGCTGGTACTTCAAACTGGTCACAGCCGATGAGCGCCAGGCCATCGCCATCATTCCAGGTATCGCTATCTATGATGATGCAGACCGCCATGCATTTATCCAGATCATCAACGGCATAGCTCAGACAACGGTGTATCACAGGTTTCCACTCGAAACTTTTTCTGCCGATGAGAAGGAGTTGTATGTAACGATTGGAAATAATCATTTTTCAAAAGCTAAAGTTGTCCTCGATTTGCCTGAACTGAAAGGGGAGATCCAGTTGATGGATTCAATACCTCTCGTTTCAACACTGCTGAGCCCAGGTATCATGGGTTGGTACTCCTTTATGCCAAGTATGCAATGTTATCATGGTATAGTCAGTCTACATCATCGACTATCCGGTGTTACCACCGGATCTATGGGAGACATCGATTGGCAACATGGAATAGGATATATTGAAAAGGACTGGGGTACTTCTTTTCCGAAATGCTGGATATGGCTACACAGCAATCATTTTAACCATTCGGCTCCGGCATCTTTAATGGCTTCGGTGGCGCATATCCCCTGGCTGGGAAGATATTTTCCAGGATTTATTGTCGTGTTATTGGCTGATGGCGTAGAATACAGGTTTGCCACCTACAATGGCTCCCGAATGAAATGCAGTGTCTTTGAAGACAGGGTCGTGATGGAATTCAGAAGGAAGGATCTCCATTTGTCTTTACAGGCATTCAGGGGGCCGACGGCAGTCCTGAGGTCACCTATCACCGGACAGATGACAGGAAAGGTTAATGAAAGCCTTCAAGCCAGGGTAGAGGTTGTGTTGACAAGGTCAGGAACCGCAATCTGGACTTCCACCGGAACCACTGCAGGTCTTGAAGTCGCCGGTGATACCACCATTCTTGAAAGTGAAACATGGAGAAGGTAGTCCAATTGAAATGAGGTGGCTACCTTTGCGCCCATGATCCGCATCCTGGGAATAGCCTTTTTGTTTGCTTTTGCATCTGTCGTTTGGGGCCAGACTTCCGGGAATCCGTTTGACCTCAAATACCGTCCCTCAAAGTCCAATGTCCCGGTTACAACCAAACCCATATCGACCCCCGGGGACACTCTTTCAAAATCGGGAGTACCTCTTCCCAAATCTAATACGCCTCCTGAAACCAGCAAAATGCTGAAGGATAGCACCGATATGCCCGGGTCAGTCCTTTCCGGTGATACCACCTTGCCAGGATCTGGTGCTAATCCCTTCGAAAGGTCTGCAGCGATAGATACTGATGCAGGGACTGCAATAACAAATGTTGATTCTGCCACTAGTAGCCAGGCCCAAAAAAAACTCCCCATCCCTGCGCTGAAGTCTAAGACCTCAAGGGGGTTTCAGATCTTTTTTTTACTACTCAGTCTGCTTTTCCTGATTTTCATTGTTAATGTTGAGCGAAGCTTTGTGCGGGACCTCTGGCGAGTGATCTCTAATGAAAACTACAGTTCTCTGCATCACCGCAATCAGCGCAACACTATGAGGCAGATCCTCCTGATGATGGGGTATACTGTTTTTATTATCCAGGCAGGCTTGTTTATCTACAGCGCCATGCGGGTTTTTATTTATTCAGGAACTCTCCTTGATAACGTCTGGACTTCTATTGCGCTCGTGCTCTGCATCTATCTGATCCGGCACGGGGTCATCAGATATCTGCGATGGTTATTTAACAACGAAAAGGAATTAACCCTCTTTGGTTTTGATATCAGCATCTTTAACACCATGGTTGGCCTCGTCCTTATACCCATCAATGTCATGCTCATTTTTGGTCCCGAAAACATACATAAACCATTGGTTATCATAGGTATTGTGGCTATAGTGCTTGCCTATGTGACCCGGCAGCTGAGATGGATGCTAACGGCACGTCAACTTATTGTGAATAGTCTATTTCTCTTTTTTGTTTATCTTTGCGCCGTCGAAATACTCCCCTTATGGGCAATTTCGAAGATTTTCTGGTGAGTGATTGATCCATTAAAACCTGTCGAATGGGTACAAACAGTATCAAAGCAAGTTCAACATCAAGTCCAAAACGTACCGTGAAGACGATTTTAGTCTCACAGCCTAAGCCAGAACGATCACCATACTATGACATTGAGAAGAAATACGCCATTCAGATAGACTGGAGGCCTTTTAATCATGTCGAGCCTGTCACGGAAAAGGAATTCCGTAAGTACCGGATCCGCCCGGATGAGTTTCAGGCAGTGGTGATGACGAGCAAAAACAGTATTGACCACTTCTTCCGCCTCTGCGAAGAAATGCGCGTTAAGGTTTCCCAAGACATGAAGTATTTCTGTACTTCCGAGACCGTGGCCCATTATCTGCAGAAGTTTATCCAATATCGCAAGCGTAAGGTTTTTGTTGGTGAACGATCTATACAGGATCTTTCCAGTGCCCTCCAGAAACATAAGACTACAACCAGGTTTCTGGTGCCTTGCTCTAACCTTGGAAAGGAAGATGTGATCGATTATCTGAAGCAAAAGGAAGTCAATTTTGAATCCGCAGTGATGTATAATTCGGTTTCAAGCGACCTCTCAGACCTCAGAGATATCTTCTATGATATGTTGATCTTCTTTTCTCCGCAGGGTATTGAGTCCCTGTTTGAGAACTTTCCTGATTTCAAGCAAAACAACACACGGATTGCGGTCTTTGGAAATATAACCGCCAAGGCTGCCGAGGAACATCATCTCCACATTGATGTTGTAGCCCCTGCCCCTGGTATTCCGTCAATGTCAATGGCGCTCGATAAGTACCTGCAGGAATCCAATAAGTAAGGGGATTTGTATTCCAACTTGAGTAATTTAAGTTTTCCTCAAATTATTGATGGTGACATGATTGCGACTTCAAGGCCTCCGTTAATTGAAAAATTGCAGCATAAACTGTTGCATGACCCCTTGCCAGGTCCTTCTGCTCATTCAAAAATGGCCCACGCGGTCAGAAGAGTTGAACCTGTCCAGGATATCGGTACTACCAAAGATGCGGCTGTACTGTTGACTCTATTTGAAAAGAATCCAAATGAATGGCATTTGATTTTTATCAGGAGAACGTCTTCCCATCAGCAGGATAAGCATGCTGGACAGGTTGGTTTTCCCGGAGGCAAGTGGGAGGAATCCGATCCTGATCTCATGTATACCGCCCTGAGAGAAACGGAAGAGGAGATCGCTATCGACCTTTCCGGAATCGATGTCCTGGGGCCACTCAGCCCGCTCTACATTACGGTAAGTAAATTTCTCGTGCATCCTTATCTTGCTTATTCCTGGAAAACGCCCCAATTGATGCGTCAGGAAAGTGAAATCGAAGAAATCCTCGAGATTCCATTGTCTTCTTTCCTTCAGCCAGCTTCAAGAAAAGATACTCGAATCAACCTTACGACCGGAATTATCCTCAATCATGTACCTTCTTTCCAGGTTAATGGGCATACCATCTGGGGAGCTACAGCCATGATTTTGAGCGAATTGCTGGACATCCTGCCAGCCTGATTTCCTTTGAAGGACACATTTCCGTATTTTGTGAGCCTACATGGAAACGATTCAATCTATCACCGCATACCAGCCTAAACATCATATACGGATCGTTACGGCAGCCTCCCTTTTCGATGGCCACGACGCCGCTATCAACATCATGCGCCGCATCATGCAGCGCTCCGGTGCCGAGATCATTCACCTTGGCCACAACCGGAGTGCAAAGGAAATCGTAGACACCGCTATCCAGGAAGATGCTCAGGGTATCGCCCTGACTTCCTATCAGGGTGGTCATAATGAGTATTTCAAATACATCTTTGATATGCTCAAGGAAAGAGGAGCTGGCCATGTGAAGATTTTTGGAGGGGGTGGAGGTACCATTTTGCCGGAGGAGATTGCAGCACTTCAGTCGTATGGCATTACCAGGATATATACGCCGGATGACGGCCGCCATATGGGCCTGCAAGGCATGATCAATGATGTCCTCCAACAATGTGATTTTCCACTTGGAGAAAATGTAAACGGAGAGGTAAAAAAGATTTCCAAAAAAGATCACCTTTCGATTTCCCGACTCATCACCGCTGTTGAAAACTTTCCTGACAGTAATCAGCATTGGATTGAAGCGATTACCGCGGGTGCCAAAGACTCCAAAGTACCTGTGCTTGGTATCACTGGTACAGGCGGCGCCGGTAAATCCAGTATGATCGATGAAATCATCCGGCGGTATCTGCTTGATTTTCCCGACAAAGATCTGGCAGTGATTTCTGTAGATCCCAGCAAGCGTAAGACTGGAGGAGCACTGCTCGGAGATCGTATCCGAATGAATGCATTGATATCACCCCGGGTGTATATGCGCTCGCTTGCAACACGCCAGGCAAACCTCGCCCTTTCCAGACATATCAAACAAGCCGTTGATATACTCAAGGTCGCTGCATTTGATTTAATCATACTCGAGACTTCCGGTATCGGCCAGTCCGACACAGAGATCGTTGATCATGCAGATATGTCATTGTATATCATGACCCCGGAGTTTGGTGCCGCTTCTCAATTGGAGAAGATCGATATGCTTGATTTCGCCGATGTGATCGCGATCAATAAGTTTGACAAGCGGGGTGCACAGGATGCACTACGCGATGTCCGCAAACAATACAAACGCAATCATGAACTATGGGATGTAGCTGAAGAAGATATTCCTGTATTCGGAACGATAGCCTCTCAGTTCAATGATCCTGGTACAAATGCTTTGTACAAAAAGATCATTGCTGTGCTTGAAACTAAAACCAATAGGTCTTTTTCAAGCACTGTGCAATTCAAAACAGGTGAGAGCGAAAAAATATATATCATTCCTCCACATCGTGTCAGATACCTTTCCGAAATAGCGGATAACAATCGCAAGTACGACACCTGGGCAAAAGTGGAAGCCGGAAAAGCAGCTTTGTTGTATGCATTGAAAGAATCAGGGGCCCATTTTGAAAGCAAGGGTGCAACCGATGTGACGGCAAGTCTTCATAAAGAATTTGATAGGCTGAAGCAGGACATGCACGGAGACGTTTGGCGCTGGCTGGAAGAATGGCCGGAGATACGTCACCAGTATATCGATGATGATTATTCCTACAAGGTCAGGGATAAAGTGATCAAAGTAGATACCTATGTCCGCTCACTATCCGGCACTCGTATTCCTGTGGTAGCACTTCCGTCTGCAAAGGACTGGGGCACCTTAGTGAATTGGGTCACTCAGGAAAATCTCCCTGGACGTTTTCCTTACACAGCGGGTATCTATCCATTCAAACGCAAAGGCGAAGATCCGACGAGGATGTTTGCCGGCGAAGGCGGACCTGAACGAACCAATAAACGTTTTCATTACGTCTCTAAAGGTATGCCTGCGATCAGGTTGTCAACAGCATTTGATAGCGTGACTTTGTATGGTGAAGACCCAGATTATCGCCCGGATATCTACGGAAAAATCGGAAACGCAGGTGTAAGTATTTGTTCACTCGATGATGCCAAGCGTTTATATTCCGGCTTTGATCTCTGCGATCCAAAGACTTCGGTCTCGATGACGATTAATGGACCGGCTGCAACGATCTGTGCGTTTTTTATGAATGCAGCGATCGATCAGCAATGTGAATTGTATATCAAAGAACATAATCTACAGCGTGAAGTAGAAAAGGCTTTTCAACGAAAATTTGATCAGCACGGTTTTCCCCGTCCTGCTTATGATCAGGAAATACCCGAAGGAAATAACGGACTTGGTTTGATGTTGCTTGGGTTGACCGGAGATGAAGTATTGGAACCGGTAATCTACAACACGTTAAAAGCAAAAGCGCTTCAATCCGTGCGCGGTACGGTCCAGGCAGATATTCTCAAAGAAGATCAGGCGCAGAATACATGTATCTTTTCCACTGAGTTTTCGCTGCGGTTGATGGGTGATATGCAGGCTTATTTTATTGATGAGAATATCCGTAATTTTTATTCTGTTTCGATTTCCGGATATCACATTGCCGAAGCAGGGGCTAATCCAATTACACAGTTGGCTTTTACGCTTTCCAATGGATTTACCTTTGTGGAGTATTACCTTTCGAGAGGATTAAACATCGATGATTTTGCGCCTAATCTCTCTTTCTTCTTTTCTAATGGAATCGATCCGGAGTATGCCGTCATTGGTAGAGTAGCCCGACGTATCTGGTCAAAAGCCATGAAGTATAAATACAATGGGAATGAGCGGTCACAAAAACTGAAGTATCATATCCAGACCAGCGGTCGATCCCTGCACGCGCAGGAGATATCCTTCAATGATATCCGAACGACCTTGCAGGCACTTTATGCGATCTATGACAATTGCAATAGTCTCCATACAAATGCATATGATGAAGCTATTACCACGCCTACGGAAGAAAGCGTACGCAGAGCCATGGCCATACAATTGATCATCAATCATGAATTGGGGCTTGCGAAAAATGAAAACCCATTGCAAGGTGCTTTTATCATTGAAGAATTGACAGACTTGGTGGAAGAAGCAGTACTTGCTGAGTTTGATCGCATCACAGAACGTGGCGGCGTACTCGGTGCTATGGAGACGATGTACCAACGCAGCAAGATACAGGAGGAAAGCCTTCATTATGAGACCCTCAAGCACTCAGGAGAATTTCCAATCATCGGCGTGAATACATTTCTATCTGCTGATGGATCTCCCACAGTCCTTCCAAGAGAAGTGATCCGCGCCAACGAAACAGAAAAGGAAACACAGATCAAAAGGCTCCAGCAACTTAAGGCGGCTAATATTCAGGATTCAAATAGTGATTTGAAGAAATTACAGGACGTAGCCATTGAAAATGCCAACACATTTGCTTCCCTAATGGATGTCGTCAAGAAATGTTCGCTGGGACAAGTGACGCATGCCTTGTATGAAGTGGGAGGACAGTATAGAAGGAATATGTAAAAAGAAAAGAGAAAAGAGAAAAGAGAAAAAATAGAAAATCGAAGCACAACGTAGATCACGACGCTAGGCGTGAAAGAAAAATTGCCCTAATTAATAAATATCCCGACAATGTTTAATCCAAGGCATGAAAGGCCGGCATCTATCAAACCGGGGTGAAGCCCTGGGGTGAAAGTAAAGAATGAAGAGGGAAGCGCGAAAAGCGGTGTGCTTTACAAATCCATCTGTTATACTTCACTCAATACAAGTTTTTCATTTTTCATTCAACAGTCCTTAGCCACTCCCTTAAAACAGCCTGCAGCACCTTCTTCTTAGCTTTAGCATCTTTCATATCTTCAATGATGGCGATCCTTCTTCCATCTTTATATTCCCCGGTGAGAAATCCAGTCGTATCATTGATACGAGCCCCGCTTGGGAATACCATCATAATCCGTCCTTTATAAAAATTGAAGACCACGATTTCCCTTTTATACTCCTTGGGATTAAATGGTATCATTTCCCCTGTGTAATAACAGCAGGGATTGTTCCATTTGATATGTTCGTTGATGGATTTGTCGGTACTCAATATCATCTTGCGCAAAGCCTCGACAATAGGAGCTATGGCAGGATCCAGTGCAGCTATATACGCAGTCACCTGCTCCTGGTCGGTTAATGTGGATTTTGCCATAGGATTTTTTTGATGTTTACTTCAATTCGGTGCTGAAGATAAGCATATATAGAAATTGCGCTGATCCAGTCAGCCATACATGAAGATTTCCATTTAAGATTCCATATTTACAGTTGAAATCAGGACGATCATGAGTGATGATACATTAAATCGATTTGACCGCATTGTGGCCATGTTTATACACCTGCAGTCAAGCCGTATTGTTAAGGCACAGGAACTGGCTGACCGTTTTCAGGTAAGCCTGCGTACGGTCTATCGGGATATCCGTTCACTCGAAGCAGCGGGCGTGCCGGTAGCGGGTGAGGCAGGTATTGGCTATTCGATCATAGAGGGGTTTAGGCTGCCTCCGGTCATGTTTACGCGCGAAGAAGCTTCAAGTTTTATTGCGGCAGAAAAATTGATGCAGAAGTTTACAGACAAGAAACTAGGCAGTCATTTTGAGTCTGCGATGTACAAGATCAAATCAGTCTTAAGAGGCCATGCGAAAGACCATGTGGCCGCACTGGAATCACAGATATGGATCAACACTACACAACAACTCTTTAATGAAAACACGCCCGATGCTTTAGAAGTCCTCATAGAAAGTATCGCGGAGAAAAAGCAGGTCAGGCTGGTCTACCGCGCTTATGAAGGAGAGGAAGCCATTGAACGTATGATTGAACCAGCGGGATTGTTTCACGAATACCATTTCTGGTATGTGATAGGATATTGTCATCTGCGAAAGGATTCTCGTCAATTTCGAACGGACCGGATGATAGAGATCAACAGGACCTCTTTGTCCTTTTCGGGTGAACCGATTGATGTCGATGAATTCAGAAACCTGGAGGATACTTCAGCAAAAACAAAGGTCGTCATCCGTGTGAAAAAGGATGTCATCAGGTATATGCGCAGCGGACGAAAATATTATGGCTTTGTCTCTGAATTGGAAAAGGACGGCGAGGTTGAAATGACTTTTATGACGATGGATCTTGGCTTTGGCCTGGCGCGTTGGTACCTGATGTTTGGGGATTGTGCAGAAATTGTGGAGCCGGAGAGTTTTAAAACCCTCGTAAAAGAAATGGTCGAAAAGACGAGGCTGAATCTGTCAAGAAGTTAATAGCCACCCATCGCCTCTTTGACTAGCTGATGGCTGGTCCCCATGGCAAGTATTACTTCAGCAGGAAAGGACCTGAGATCTTCAAGTTCTTTGCACCGATATCCCGCATGTTGAAGCGCATCTATGATACTCGAAGCTTGTATCGAACAGGTTTCGACCCGGAGGATGTGGTCACAAGCCTCCAGATCGAAATTCCATTTGTCTTCAGGATTCATAAATTTATCCAGCAATGGTTTCAACTTGTCAATGTCCATTCGGGTGGACACGTTTGTCCGAAAGACCCATATGGTTTTCAATAGCTTCATCAGGTTTTGTCTATCGTTCATAGAATGCAGGTGGTTCGATACCCAGCGCACGCAGGTACACATACATTTGCGCCCTATGGTGAATTTCATTGTCATGGAAGTAAAGGATAGTAGAGCAGACAGAGCCGGGATACATGCCGAAAGCCACGATTTCATCATGAAATCGCTCTACCGGAAGCATGGCCCAATAATGATTGATTTGTTCTGTGCCTTCGTCCCATAGTTTCAGTGCATGATCCTTGCTGTTCCCGAGATCAGGCGTATGGTGCTGTTCTTCATTTTCGCCCGTAGCGATCTGTCGCATACCCGGCCCGGCGATGGAAATTAATTCCTGAAGGAGTGCTGCGGCAGTGCGCATACCACCAATGGAAAATTCAAAAAATTCCTTTTCCGGAAAGGCTTCGATCACACTGCGGGTAAGGTTTCTATGCCCTTGCCAATGGTTTAGTAATTCTGCGGACGTGATAACAGATTTAAGCTGCACTGATGATGTGGAATGGTTCATAATCGTTATTAAGATTTGTGAATGCTTTATGTATCACGACAAAAGTATCCGCGACCAGTGACAACGGTTTGTCAGCAGGTATTCCTCATGCTGTAATTTTCAGAAATATTTCCAGAATAGGTGATTTATAAGGCGTGCATGGTCTTTTAGGCTTCTTACCTCGATAAATTGTTAATTTTCGTCTTATGAAATGGGTACTGTACCTCTTGCTTGTCGGATTTGTTGTCCTCGGTGCCTGCATCGGGTATAGGCCTGCTTCACGTCAAACGTATGATAGCGAGCCTATTGCTTATTATCCTTCGTCTAAGCCGTGCACCCGGTGGTGGTGGTTTGCAACCGAAATCAAGAAGCCGGATATTCGTTCTCAATTGGACTGGGCTAAAGAAATGAATTTTGGCGGAGTGGAAATCGCATGGATTTATCCCCTGTACAGATACCAGGATATGTATGCCAGGAAGTATAACCGCCATTATCCTATAGACACCACCGCACAGAAATGGTTAAGTCCTGAGTGGTCGGAGATGGTCGCCTTCACTAAGGTTTATGCTGATTCTATTGGTTTAGCATGCGATTTCACATTTGGGAGCGCCTGGCCTGTTGCAGGAAGCAATATTGAAAAAGCGAATAGAACACATATTTTTGGAGATACGTCTTTCCGACAGGCACTCACTTTTGCATGGACGTATCCTGATACCCAGTGGGTCATCAATCACCTGGATAGCAAGGCATTTCATCAATTCGCGCAACCCCTTGGTCAGGCCCTCCAGCCTGCGCTCAAAGGAAGTAAATCTGCATTGTTTACCGATTCATGGGAGATCAAGCTCAACGCTACGAATAAAATCTGGACGCCTGGTTTTGATAAAACGTTTTCAACATCATTTGGGTATGATATCATTCCCTTTATGGAAGCTGGACTTGATTCTTTTCCGGATGTTCGGTACGACTATATGTTGCATATGGATGAATATGTGACAAATGGATTTTATAAACCGTATGTGCAGAAATGCAAGGAACTCGGGGCTTGGTCACGGGTTCAGTGTTTATCGGCACCGGCAGATGTGATGACAACTTATTCCCTCGTGGACATTCCTGAAACAGAGGCGATGTTAAACAATCCGGACTTTTCGAGGATCGTTAGTTCTTCAGCTTGTCTCTCCTCCAAATCTTTGGTCTCAAGTGAAACCTTTACCTGCATGTATGGATTTCCGGCTACCTATCTGCGGCAGGAGCAGACAGCCGATCTCAAGCTGGTGGCTGACGCGCTTTTTGCGCAGGGGGTTAATCACCATTTTTATCATGGCATGCCTTATCAGCCGCAAGGCGCGGACACAATAGATTTTTTTGCAACCACTTATTTTGGTCCTGGAGGTAGTCTTGCTCCTGAGTTACCGGCTTTCAATGCGTACATGGAGAAAGTCTCCGGCATCATGAAGCAGGGTAAGACCTTTAGCGATGTAGCTGTGTACATTCCATATGAAGATGGGGTGATGAAAGGAGCTTATCCGCCGGAAAAACAACGAGTATGGGTGTGGGGAGAATATGAATTGAGGTATATCCAACCGCCGCCGGAAATAGTAGGTTATCACCCATTGTGGATCAATAGGCATTTTTTAATGCAGGCTGAATTTAAAAACGGAAAGCTGATCGTAGGAGATGCAGTATTCTCCGCTCTTTATATCGATGTGGAATATTTGGATGTCAGGGCACTCATCCGCATATTGGAATTAGCTAAAAAAGGACTGCCAGTATGTTTGAAAAGACTACCAAAACAACCTGGTCAAGTAAAAGCAGTGGCCTACGATGATTTGCTAAGCGAGCTAGTCTCACTCCCAAAGGTCTCTGATAACTTTAAGGAGGTCATAGATCACCCCCCGTTGATACAAGGCGATAGTTTGCCTGGCTACTGGTGCAGGGTACAGGAGGATGGAACTCATTTACTTTTTCTTGCCCAGCCTCTTTCCACGAATCTGAAGTATCCGATTTATTCAGGTCAGTCCTTGATGAAGCAGTCCACGTGTAGAAAGCTGACGTTCACAATCGATGGTAAAGCGATTACGCAAAACGTTGAGTTTAAACCTTACCAGTCTCTGATACTGAGGATTACAGCCAATGGTAAAGTGGATAGGATAGATATCACTTTTCTACCCAAAGAACCCATATTGCGCCCGAGGGAGCCTCAAAAAATGTATTTTTAATCGGGAATGAACAGTTAGAAGTTAAAGACTATTATAAAATCAAATAATGCGGCATCTTTTATTGATATTTTTCTTTATTATTTTCCAGCACATCCTATTTTCACAGGAATTTAATATCCTTGATTTTGGTGCAGTGCCGGATGGTAAAACGCTTTGTACCACCACTATTCAGGCAGCTATAGATGCAGCCCATCACCATGGGGATGGACGGGTCATCATCCCTGCTGGATTTTTCCTCTCCGGCAGTATAATACTGAAATCTGGTGTCGAATTGCATTTGCTTCAGGATGCAATTCTGCTCGGTAGTACAAACCCTGATCATTACATCAAACTGAACAGATGGAAAGCCCTGGTGATGGCGGATGGGGAGAGTGATATCAAGATTACAGGTCCGGGTACGATAGATGGGCAGGGACGCCAACTTGCTTTGCATATCGACAGTTTATTTTATACAGGCAAACTTGATAGCGCCGATTACAATTTTGTTGAAATGCGGCCTATGCATTACATAAGACCACAGCTCATTGAATTCGTCAATTGCACGAATATTGAGGTCACCCATATGACCCTCAGGAATGCCGCATGCTGGGTGCAGACATACGACCTATGTGAAAACATCCTTTTGGATAATGTGCGTGTTGACAGTGACGCCTACTGGAACAATGATGGCATCGACATTCAGGACTGTAAGAAGGTACGGATCACCAATTGTTATATCAATGCTGCAGATGATGGTATCTGCCTGAAATCGCAATCACCCGATCATTTTTGTGATAGTATCTACATAGCTCATTGTACCGTACGCTCGAGTGCCAGCGCTATCAAGTTTGGAACCGTATCTCACGGCGGATTTAAAAATGTAACGATTGAGCATATTAAGATTTTTGATACCTTTCGTTCAGCCCTTGCAATCGAATGTGTGGATGGGGGTATGCTCGAAAATATCCTGATAGAAAATGTGAATGCTGTCAACACGGGAAATGCAATTTTTATCAGGTTGGGTAACAGAAGTAAAACGCGGGTTGCCGGATCGTTGAGAAACGTAACCTTACGCAATATCAAAGTGGAGGTAGCTTTTGAACGTCCTGACTATGCCTATGAAATCCGTGGGCCAGCACTCCCATTTTTTCATAATACCTTCCCTGCTTCTATTACAGGCATTCCGGGCCATCCTGTAGAAAATGTAACGCTCGAAAACATTGAGATTATTTATCCGGGCAGAGGGAATAATGGTCTGGCGAATATGCCGATTTCACGATTAACCGATGTGCCGGAAAAGGTGGCGGTCTATCCCGAATTTTCAATGTTCGGAGAGCTACCATCCTGGGGATTCTATGTGAGACATGTGGAAGGACTTGCGATGAAGAATATAAAAATCAGCATTGCAGCCCCTGACTACCGTCCGGCAATGCTCTTTGATGATGTACGCCATCTTCAGTTGGATACGATCATCGTAGAGGGAGATATCAAGTCCAAGCCAATAATCCTGCACAAAGTGGCAAATGTCAAATCGGACGAAGAGCTATCTATCCTGAGAATGTAAAGCATTGTATATGAATCTTCTCCGGTATCCTGCTCTTTTATACTGTATTGCTTTCATGGGATGCCCTCAATCACGACAGCCTGATTCAGCAATGCTTAAAAGGAGTAAAGTAGTAACGGATACGTTGGGTTCCCCGCAGGTTGCCTATCCTCCTGGAAGTGAAGCATTATTGTTGACAAGATTTACATCATTGTCCCAGTTTAGGGAATTGGTTGACGTAAAATATCTGGGCGACCTTATTGACACAAATTTAAGTAGGTCTGGAAAGCCTCAGGTTCAATTGACCTATCGCCGGGGCAACAGACAAGTGACCAGTATATTAAAGTCCGGAGTAAGCCAGGCAAATTTTATACGGGCTCAAAAGGGTAATTTTTGGAACAAAATGGCTTTGGGATTTAAATCGCCTTTTGCGGTTCGGCATAGAAAGGATCTCAGACGTATTGAAACGTTGGGGAGAAGAAAACCTGAGATCTATGGAATTGGTGATGCGGCCTTTTATGATCTTGCGGAGATCATGGTGCTGCATATATCAACGGATGATCTCCCGGGCTTATCTGATAAAGATCTTGGCGAAAAAGGATACCTCAACACGTTTAACCATATCACAGCGCAGGCATTCATGACGTCTGTCTTTTCAGAGGAAGTAGCTGATTTCGTAGCGGATGTGCATGAACTCTATAATATGCCGGAATTGATCACAGGTGATTTCACGCATCAACAAATCGAGGATTTTGAAAATGGCCCGGTGGATAATTATGTTGATATGATTAATAACGAATGGGGACAGGAATTGGGCAAGATGCTTGCGGAGAAGTATAAGATTAGCAGGGAGACAGATTGGACACCCGTCTTATTGAGAAACTATCTTAATGATATACAAAGCTATCATAGTTGGACTTTTCAAATTGGTTTTGAGCCCTTTAGAAGCACAGATGAAAAGGTCATACGCTTTGCGGGAAAAATTAATCATGTACTGGATTTGAAGTGAGCTTGAATACGCGTTAAAACTTAATTAAGTTCGGCTGCAGTAATCAGTGCTTCATTATTTTTAATCGGTAGAGGGCCTTACCATTAAAGTTTTCTTCTTCCAGTTTATAAGCAAGCTGATTTTCGTTTGCACCTTTTACTTGCCATTCCGTTAGATGATTTAGCCAGTTTTTATCTGAGACTACTGCATCGTTGAGGATGGCGCCAGTCAGGTCTGCGTTGATCAGGTTGGCTTCGCTCATATTCGTCAGACTCATGTTGGCTGTATTTAAAAT
The DNA here is from genome assembly GCA_034439675.1 of Saprospiraceae bacterium. Lineage (GTDB taxonomy): Bacteria > Bacteroidota > Bacteroidia > Chitinophagales > Saprospiraceae > Opimibacter. Next base: position 15,133 of record JAWXAW010000135.1, read on the forward strand.
AGTGCCTGTCATTTGTGCCCTGACAAGGTTAGATCTGAACAAATCTGCCCCGGTCAGATCAGCCTCATTTAAAAATGCACCATTCAGATCAGCCCATTTTAAAGTGGCCCCTCGCAATTTAGTTTTTCTCAATTTGGCTGAGGTCAGGTCTGCTTCTCTAAGGTCTGATTTTTCAAAATCTGCTTCATTGAGGGTTGACCATCGCAGATCAGCCCTTTTCAAATTGGTTCCAATCAGTTTTGCCTGTTGAAGATTTGCACCCCACATATTTGCGAAACTCAGGTTTGCGGCATTCAGGTTTGCGCCTTGTAAATTTGCATCCTGCAAATCAGCCCCACGCAAATCCACACCGACCAGATTCTTTCCTTCGAGGTCGGCATCCCTTAAAACAGCCCCTGCAAATGAAGTTTTAGTCATTATTTTCTTTAGACTGCCTGAGTCAATATGCATCGTCGCGAGCAAGAGCAATAGCGTGCCTCTTTCCGGACTCAACGTATTAGCAGGGATGCCATCGTTCTCCAAATATGTATGCGAAATGAATGAATAACTCAATGCCGAAATCTGTTCAATCGTTTCATCACGCAGTGTTCGTTCCTGTGTTTTTCCCAACTCTTCACGCACATTTGCCAGGACGAGGTGCAAAAGGTTAGTCGTACCAATTTGTCTCCCTGAATCTAGCCTTATAGCCTGTTGGTCAATGTAGCCCTGCTGATACCGTATTTGCGCTATGTACTTTTCCTTCAATACATCAGACAGGTAAAGGAAGCTTGCTGCACCTGCGATACAGATACCGAGAAACATGCCGATGAGAAATTTCCCGTTTTGTTTCATTCGTATTCAAATTCCATATCCGTTACTTGCCTCACTTTAAAATTTTCACATGCATCCGCGCTACGGCTTATCTGGTAATGCCAGCTATCGACTAACCCAACAACGTAAACCTTTTCTCTACTTCCCACCCATTTTCAGTATGGTTTAATATGCAAAATTGTTCTGCTCTGAAAGAAACTCTATATTTTCTATTATCATAATATCTCCAGATCCGATCAAATTGTTGTGTGGTGACGTCTTTATGGGCTAAGGTCAGGTGAGGATGATAAGGTCTGTCGGGATATTTATCCAGTACATGCGGCATTTTTGAAAGCAAAGCTTGATGCCACAGGTCATACATTTCATGTAATTCCCTATTGATGATGGTATTGATAAATATCACCCGTGGCTTGAAGGCGCCATAATCATGCAATTCCATTTTGAAAGAGGGTAGAGATCCTGACAGTGCACCTGCCATTCCAAAAAGCCAACCCACTTCGCTGGAGGTTAAGGAGACCGGAGGCACTATAGTGATGTGTGGAGGCGTCCGTAAGGCATGCACCGGTCCCCAGGTGGCTGCAATATATTCCTGCTCTTTTCGTATTTCCGAAAAGAATGGTTCCTGTGGCAGGATGGCGATGAGTTTCAGATTTTTCTCCATTAGCGTTTCATGGTATGAAATTAGAGAATTCTTCTCATTAGGAGAGAGGGAGATTGAGAAGAGGAGATTATGCCAAACAAGTAAAAAAGATAAAGAGACCTGATTAATCGCGTCTATACAGCTTTTTTACTTGTCCAATAGTGTTTTACCTATCCTTTTTACATTGGGGGTCTATCAACATATCATTTTGTATTTTGCATCTATGAAACAATCTCCGATAATGATCTATAAACTTTTGATTACGTTGATATTTGCCGCCTGTAATTCCGCCAATCCAGTTGCAAATGACAATTTAATAACGGTCACTGATACTACAACAAAAGTGCAGACTTCAGAGCTGCCATTGGGCAAGATCAAATTACCTCCCGGATTTAAAATCGAAGTCTACTCGGATAAACTGTCAAATGCCCGGTCGATGGACCTTAGTTCTTCTGGTGTGTTGTTTGTCGGCACGAGGGATGTTGGGAATGTCTATGCAGTGAAAGATGAAAACGGCGATTTTAAAACAGATAAAACCTGGACTATAGCTTCAGGTCTAAAGATGCCCAATGGGGTGGCCTTAAAAGACGGAGATCTTTATGTAGCTGAGGTCCACCGGATATTGAAGTATCCGGCTATTGAAAGCAATCTTGACAAGCCAAAGCAAGAAGTGTTTGTAGATAAGTATCCGGACAAAGAACACCACGGTTGGAAATATATTGACTTTGGCCCTGATGGAAATCTGTATGTTCCGGTGGGAGCTCCTTGCAACATCTGTGAGCCGGATGATGAAATATTTGCCACCATCACAAGGATCAATATGACAACCAGGTCCCGCGAGATCGTCCAGCGCGGCATTCGCAACACAGTTGGACTTGCCTGGCATCCGCAAACCAAGGAATTGTGGTTTACGGACAATGGTGGTGATTGGCTTGGAGAAGAGATGCCTTCCTGTGAACTCAATTATGCACCAAAAGATGGAATGAATTTCGGTTTTCCATATTGTCATCAAGGGGATTATCCCGATCCAAAACTTGGCAAAAAACACAGCTGTTCCGAATTTACGCCACCTGCCGAAAAACTAGGAGCCCATGTGGCACCGCTTGGTCTTGAATTCTATACCGGCACTATGTTCCCTAAAGAATACAGCAATCAGCTCTTTATTGCCGAGCACGGATCATGGAACAAGACAAAACCATCCGGATACAGATTAGTCCTTGTAAAGATTGAAGATAATATAGTCTCGTCCCACACTGTCTTTGCCGAAGGCTGGCTCGACAGCGGCGCCGCCTGGGGCAGACCAGTAGATATAGAATTATTACCGGATGGCTCTATGCTCGTCTCAGATGATTATGCAAACGTAATCTACCGCATCTCCTACGCAGAATAATCTTTCGTCTCACGCCTCACTGTCTTCCCGCCAAATCATTTCATAATGGCGGGATCTCCCCTACGCTGCGACACGCCTCACCTCTCACTCCTCTCACTGTCTCACAGTCTCACTCTCTCACAAGTCTCCCAATTGAGGCCGAATAATAATTTCCTCTACCACAGCAGAAGGCCCCATCCGGGTACATGCGACTACCGCTTCTGCGACATCTTCCGCCGGCATGAGCCTGTCCAGGGCAAAGGGAGCATCTCCCCACGACGCCGACCATGTAGCTCCAGGCATGATGGAGGTTACTTTTATGCCATGCGGTTTCATTTCCTCTCTCAATACTTTACTGAAACCAAGCAGGGCAAATTTGCTGATGGTATAAGAGCCGCCGTTAGGGTAGGACATAAAACTTGCAATAGAACACATGTTGATAATATGGCCTGTCTTACGTTCCATCATTCCTGGTAGCATAATCCTCGTCAGATAGTAGGGGCTGTAGAGGTTTAAGGCCATCGTTGATTCCAATGACCCATCGCCTTCTCCATGAACGGATCCGGGCAGGAATACGCCCACATTATTTACGAGGAGGTCGATTTCAGGCCAGATGGCCTGGATATCCTGTCCATAAGTAATCGTCTCTTCTTTTTCCGCAAAGTCAACCCAATGGATCAGGCATTCCTGGTGAGGAAAAGCTTCCTTTACCTCAGCCTGAAGCAATTCAAGATCCTCCAGGTTCCTGCTGCTCGCGGCTACATTCCAGCCTTCTTTGGCTAATGCCAACAGCACAGCCCGGCCTATTCCTTTCGTTGATCCTGTTATTACTGCGTTCATCTTCTTTAAATTACAACTGTCAGCTTTTAGGCTTTCCAATACTTATTTTCAAAAGCTTGTTGCTAAATTAACCCAATCTCCTTCTACACCTCTCACGCTCTCACGCTCTCACCGTCTCAC
>JAWXAW010000136.1:0-3473 GCA_034439675.1 Saprospiraceae bacterium
AACTAGAAACTGAGAACAGTTGACAAAGAGGTTGCTGGATTAGTGTCTAAAGTAGTTAAGACCACGAACCACGAACTAGGAACTAGGAACTAGGAACTAGAAACTAGGAACTAGGAACTAGAAACTAGAAACTGAGAACAGTTGACAGTTGACAGTTGACAGTTGACAGTTGACAGTTGACAGTTGACATCCAATTTAGATTAATCTAAAAATAATTTTCATATTCCCTAATAATTCCCTTTCTTTGTATCATGGGACTATCCTATGCAGAAGAGAATTACCTTAAAGCGATCCTGAAACTATCGGGATCTCCGGATGGAACAGTGAGTACGAATGCGATTGCAGCTCAACTGGATACCTCGGCAGCCTCGGTTACAGATATGCTTAAAAAGCTGTCGGACAAGGAGTTAATTACCTATCAAAGGTACAAAGGGGCTTCGCTCACAAGTGATGGTCAGCGAATTGCCACCAACTTGGTGCGAAAACACCGGCTTTGGGAGGTTTTCCTCGTCCAATCCCTAGGCATGACCTGGGACGAAGTACATGACATCGCGGAAGAGCTCGAACACATCCAGTCAGACCGGCTGATTGAACGACTTGATCAGTTTCTTGGCCATCCAAAATTTGATCCTCACGGGGATCCGATCCCAAATGCCCAGGGAAAGTATACACTTCGGGTTCAGGTACCACTCACTGCATTGAAACCAGGACAAGAAGGCATCGTCATCGGGGTAAGGGAGGACGAAACCTCCTTTCTCAAACATTTGAATGAAAAGGGCCTCACCGTAGGGAAGTCCATCAAAGTCATCACCAATGACGATTACGATAACACCTTAAGCCTGCATGTAGATGGTCATGAACTAAACCTCTCCGGCAAGGTGGCCCGAAATATCATGATTAAAACCACGTAACCTATGAAATCAAGCAATTTGTATATGTCCGCACCTGTAGTTGAAACAGAGCGGCCCGGCAAGTGTAGCACATTTTCAATACGCAATGCCTTCGCGCAAATGTGCCACACTCCCCACACGCTACTTCGCCTCAGCCTCAGCCTTTTCCTTTTTGGACTATCCCTGTGCATTTATGCTCAGGAAAAGCCACTAGTCGTTTCTTCAGCATCGATTTTTGCAGACATGGCTTCTGCCATCGGCGGAGACCTGATCGAATCAGTAAGCATCGTTCCAATAGGTGGTGACCCACATATCTACGAACCCACGCCCGGAGATGTAAGGGTGCTGGTCAAAGCAGACCTTATCCTGCAAAATGGACTCACCTTTGAAGGATGGATCACCGACCTGATCAAAAACAGTGGTTCAAAAGCACCGGTAGTCACCATCACATCAGGCATCACACCTATCACCAGTGAGATGCATCAGAATGCAACTGATCCGCATGCATGGATGGAACCCGTCAATGGTAAAATCTATGCCCAGAACATCAAAGACGCGCTGATCACGCTCCTACCTGACAAAAGAGAAAAGATCACGACGCAGTATGATCAGTATGTAGCTCAGCTCGATGAACTCGACCGGTATATCAGGGAAAATATAGCACGTATTGACACCAACAAAAGAATCCTGATCACCAGCCATGATTCCTTTCATTACTACGGCCGCCGTTACGGACTCAGGCTCGAATCAGTCCTTGGTACCTCCACGGACGCGGATGTCAGAACATCTGATCTCATGCGACTCAATGAAGTCATCCAGACGTATAAAATACCAGTTGTATTTATTGAAAGTACAATCAATCCAAAGCTACTCAACCAGGTGGCTGCAGACAATGATATCTCGATCGGTGGCAAACTCTACAGTGATTCACTCGGAGATAAAGACAGTCCTGCAAGTACGTATCTGAAGATGGTTCGTTACAATACCGATGTGATCGTCAGCGGTCTGACCTCAGCACTGAAGATTACAGAAGAAAAGGATACTGCTGGTTCATCAAGTGCTTTAAAGATTATAGCTTTTGCAGTGCTGTTGATAGCCATCGGCGTCTTTTTGTGGAGGAAGAAAATATTTGCCGCATGAACTATCCAATTATCATCGAAGGACTCTCGGTATCTTATGATAAAAAGAGAGTGCTGAGCAATGTGTACCTCCGTCTTGAAGAAGGCAAACTCATCGGCGTGCTCGGTCCGAATGGCGCAGGTAAATCCACCCTTTTTAAATCGATCCTTGGCCTCATCGATAACAATGCAGGGACGATAAAAGTATACGGACAGGACATCCGCGAAAACCGAAAGAGAATAGCCTATGTCCCGCAGCGGGATGAAGTAGACTGGACTTTTCCGGCGACAGTAAAAGACATCGTATTGATGGGTCGCTTTCCTGCCAAAACAATCTGGCAAAAAATGGATGCTGCAGATCACCAGAAAGCCAAAGAAGCTATGGAAGAACTTTCTATTCTGGACTTAGCGGATCGTCAGATCGGCGCACTTTCAGGAGGACAACAGCAGCGTGTGTTTCTCGCCAGGGCACTGTGTCAGGAAGCTGATATACTCATGCTCGATGAGCCTTTTGTAGGCGTAGATATCACCACCGAAGAACATATCATTCGGGTCCTGCGAAAATTGTCCCACGAAGGAAAAACACTTCTGGTAGTGCATCACGATCTCTCCTCGGTCAAAGCTTATTTTGATCAGGTGATCCTCATCAACCAGCGGCTGATAGCCTATGGAGATACAGACACGACCTTTGTGGCCGAAAACATAGCCAAAACCTATGGTGCACCGCACACCATTCTGCTCGAAGCAGGACATGTCAGATAATCAACTGATATTAGCAGCCGCCAGTATCTTTATTACAGCCTTATGACTGCATTGATCTATAATGTCACCATAAAAATCTCTCCCGACGTCAGGGAGGTATGGGTGGAATGGATGAGGGAAAAACACATCCCCGAAGTCATGGAAACCGCCTGTTTCAAATCCTTCCGCTTCCTGCATCTGGAAGGGTATGATGACGAAGAAGGATTTACGTATGCTATTCAATATACCTGCCCCAGTCCTGAGCTTTTTGATATCTACAATCGCGATCATGCGCCTGTGCTCCAATCAAAACACAAGGAGCTTTTTGAAGGGAAGTATGTTGTGTTCAGGACGATATTGAAGATCATTGAAGAAGGCTGAGGCGAAGAGAGAGGGAAAAGGCGGAGGCTAAGGAAAAGGGTGGAGGCTAAAAAGGAATATAAGCCGACAGAGGAAAGTGTATAGATTCTCCCTTTTAGTCCCCGGGGTTGCGAAGCACACAGGGGAGAGCCCGAACGGGCGAAGGGGCGAAAAAGGGAAGTCTGAGGAAAAGGATATGACGAAGGAGGGGTTATCTTGATTCCACTGTTTTTATAATCTTATCGAGTTCCGTAATCACGTCTTGATATTCCATCAATTCATTTTTGTCATAAACGGAAAGGTATCCTAAATGGATGGAGGCGAAGGTCTGAGATAGAAGCTCACAGCTACTACCGAGAGAGAT
>JAWXAW010000137.1:0-11624 GCA_034439675.1 Saprospiraceae bacterium
TACACCCCTACATATTTTGAACCCCTACATATTTTGAACCCCTACACCCCTACATATTTTGAACCCCTACATATTTTGAACCCCTACACCCCTACATATATTGAACCCCTACATATTTTGAACCCCTACACCCCTACATATTTTGAATCCCTACATATTTTGAACCCCTACACCCCAACATATATTGAACCCCTACATTCGATCCTAAACCTTATATACCCTCTTTTGGTTTTTTCATACATTCACCATTGATTAATACCTATAAGGATCAAATGCCAAGAAAGCCCGTCACATCACAGTACGACACGATCTTTGAAAAGGAGCTCCTGCCCTATGTAGGAGCCCTGCAGACCTTTGCCTATCACCTGACCTATAACCAGGAGGATGCCGATGACCTCGTCCAGGAGACCTACCTCAAGGCATACCGGTTTATTGATAAGTACGAGAAAGGAACTAATGCGAAGGCATGGCTGTTTAAAATTCTCAAGAACGCCTATATAAACGAGTATAGGAAAAAGGTCAAGCAGCCCACCAAGGTTGATTTTGAGGACATTGTTGCGTATCATGATACAGATGATGATCGTGTATCCGGATATAGTGATCTGAGGGAAGAAATCTTCCTGCACATGATGGGGGATGAAGTGACCTCAGCAATCAATAGCCTGCCACTTGATTTTAGGACCGTCATACTGCTATGTGATATCGAAGGTTTTACCTACGAAGAGATCGCAGCGATTATTGATGTGCCTATCGGGACGGTGAGATCAAGGCTATTCAGGGCTAGAAACCTGTTGAAAGAAAAACTGACTCATTACGCCCAGCAACATGGGTATACAGATGTCAGAGGACAAAAGAAACTGAAACGAGGCTCCCCCGCCGAAGCCAAGGACCAAACGGAAGAAGAATAAAACCTGAGAAAATAAATGGATCGTGAAACTTTATTTAACACTTATTTATCACGTTGACAGGATTGTAAAAATCAATATCCATGAAGAACTTTGACGAACAAATTGAATTGCAGAAACAAGTTGGGATGTACTTCGACCAGGCCCTTGACCCGCAATCCAAAGATGATTTTCTTCAAAAGGTTAGTTCTGATCCCATGTATCAGGAGGCCTTCCAGCACGAACAGTCCATCAGAGATAATATTAAAAAACATTTCCATCGCCCGGGGGATCCGTCTCAATTAATACAGGCTATTAAAAATCAGATTGGGAAGGGTTGAGCGGGGAGCAAGGGGTAAGGAAAATTAATAATAAGTAATAGTATAGAAAAAGGTCGCACAGGTGTGGCCTTTTTTCGTTTTAGCATTCCCGAGAGATGATAAAGACCATACGTCCGCGTATTCAGGATTTGAGTTGTTTAGGGTGAGAATGACTATTCTAAACCCAAAATTGAGGAACATGAAAAGTTCATTTTCATGTTCCTTCTGAGTTTTGTATTTATACATGTGATGGATGTTCAGGTGTATACCCATAAACCTTTTCAGACAAATGCCGATGATCCATCACCATTCCTGACGCGTGTGGAAATCTTTAATGAATTTCAACATTACTACCATTTGGTAAATGCTCGGTTTTTGAGGGTATGCGTTTTTCTCTCAGAAGACACCATTTAACAATCCTTCGGGAGGTACTAGAACAAACGTGGGTAAAAAAGTACCTCCATATATTAGCGTATTCTAAATATTACCGATAAATTGTGACTAAATTTCAAAACGAGAGCCGGACCCGGCTCTATCATCTGTTTGCAACTATAAATACAACTCGTATGAAAAAAATGCTTCTTCATCTTATTCTGTTGACTATTGCTGTGACTTCATATGCTCAAAAATCCGCCCATGACCGTTATACGGTTTCGGGAGGCTTACTGGGGGCATTGAATCTAAGCAAGTTCAGGATAGACGGACAAAACCCGGCTGATATCAGTTATGATCCAAAAATCGGATGGTCAGCGGGTGGTTGGGTTAACCTTCCATTCTGCAGGGCCCTTTCCCTCGAACCACAGGTCATGTACTCCTACTATACCTATAGAGCTGAATATCCTGCTGCCTTACTTGGAAATGGTAACATGAGTTATATCTCCATCCCTGTTTTACTGAAATTACACCTGGGGAATGCACTTGCGATTACAGCAGGTCCACAGGTGGATCTCGTGATGGATGTTGAAGATAACATCGGTAGTGCGGAAAGTGGGGATTTTACAAGCCCGAGTTTTGCTTTGAACGGAGGCATCGAAATATTCCCGCATGGTAGGGCTGTTATTTTTGGTCGCTATATGTATGGCCTGGATAACATGGACAACAGAGAAGTTCCTGGTGCTGTCACTGAATTTAAAAATTCAAACTTCCAGGTAGGTGTTAAACTCAGATTGTTTGGTAAGTTCATTCCGGCAGATACGGATGAAGATGGTATTCCTGACAAAAGTGACAACTGTCCTACGGAGGCTGGATTTGAAAGATATGGTGGTTGTCCGATTCCGGATACCGATGGAGATGGCTTTAACGACGAAGTGGATAAATGCGTGACGATCGCAGGTTTAGCCAAATATGAAGGCTGTCCGATTCCGGATACTGATAATGATGGTATCAATGATGAGGTAGACAAATGTGTTACAGTTGCTGGTCTGGCTAAATACAATGGTTGCCCGATTCCGGATACCGATGGAGATGGCATTAACGATGAAGTGGATAAATGTCCAAACCAGGCAGGTATTGCCTTGTATAACGGTTGTGCGGATACGGATGGTGATGGCATCACGGATGATAATGATAAATGCCCTACGCAGGCCGGTGTTGCAGCATATAATGGCTGCCCGATCCCAGACAGAGATATGGATGGTGTGCTTGATCCGGATGACAAATGCCCGGATATCAAAGGACCAGCAGATAATGGGGGCTGTCCGAAAATTGAAAATGCAAAATTCAATACACGATTCATTCAGTTTGTAACCGGAAGTGCTACACTGACCGCAAAATCAAAAACAATGATTAAGGAAGGTGCGAAACTGATGAACAGTGATGACTTTAAATCCTTAAAGGTTGAAGTTCGCGGACATACCGATAATGTTGGGTCAGCAGAGTCTAACCATAAGCTAAGCCATAACAGGGCCAATGCGGTCATGGTGGAGTTGGTTAAAAATGGTGTAGATCCTTCCCGGATCACAGCGGTGGGCTTTGGAGAGACCATGCCAATTGCGGATAATAAAACATCGGAAGGCAGAGCCACAAACCGCAGGGTTGCTTTTGACGTGAGACAGTAAATCAAGTTTTGTTTTGTCCGGGATGAGATAAAACGAAACAGATCATGAAAGCTCCACACCTACAAATGGTGTGGAGCTTTTTTTTTAAAACTAGTATTGGTTTTCAAAACACAAAGATGAAATTTCGAATGGACCATCATGCCCATTACATTACAAAAGGGTCATAGAGCCCCATCCATTATTTTATAAGTATTACTTTCTCCACACACCTTTCCCCAAGACCATTGGTGCCCTGTACGATATACACTCTGGCTGTCTAGGTGGACATATCGATATGTGAACTGATGTTGTTGCCGTTTGGATTTGTCTGATCATACTGAAGGGAACCATCCATGGCGAAAATCCGGACATGCTGCCATTCTATGGGAACCGTCAGGGTCATCGATGCATTTGCTGGATTAGGATAGGCGAGACATTTGGCAGGTGCTACCTGATGAGGATACTGTGTGTTTACTGAAAGGCTGTCGCACAAAGGGTCACCGAGTGCGCCGAGGCGGTAATTGGGAAAGTGGGGCAATGAGTAATTATTGACGGTTGGTAATTGAATCACATGTTGCTCAAAACGGCAGGCGGTTCCTTTTTTCTCAGGTTCCTGGATCACATGCAGCCATTGTGAGCCCGTACGCGGGTTCATGAAAATGCGCTTGTCTGGCGTTCTTTCCATATGGTAGAAGACGGTAAAAAAAGGGGAGGAGCCAAAACCATCATAATCGGCAACATGGGTAAGGCTTGATTGCAAATCATCCGCTAACATATCTATCTGATACAGGGAAAAATAATGATTGACATAAAGAAACCTTCCGGACGGGGAGAATTCCAATCCACCCGACAAGAGGTCAGCTGCAACAGGAACTTCTATGGATCTGAAGTTGGATAAGAATCCTGTTGAACGATCAAAGTCATAGAGGAACACACCGTTTCTGGGTTGATACCAGGCGAATAAAGTTCCATCTAGTGAGAATTTGCCTTGACCCCCGCTCGCTTTTGGATTAGTTGCCATACCTACATATTGCTTACCCATATAAAGCGGGCCGTCATGATCAATTAAAACGGTGTGAAAACCACTATTCCAGCGATCTGGTGTGATCACCCACCAATCCAGGCCATTGGCATGTCGGACAGCCGTAGAAGGCATGCCAATCATTCCGGTGTCGGTAAAGATGATTTTGTTTTTGTCGATTACTTCCGGAAATCCATTGTCCAGAGTGGTATGAATATCGGTACAGAAAATAAAAATCCAATGCACTGAGAAACAGAGTCGAATAACATTTAGTTTGTTCATGGGTTACCATAATCAATTTTGAATAATTTTCCATGACCGAGCTGACCAGAAACTGATTTGGTAATGATGTAATACATTCCTGGTGGAAACGAAGCCAACTCATAATCCAATTGTTTTTCGCCTCCTGATTGTATCCGGTAAATTCGATGGCCAAGCACATTAAATATCTGAAGGTCACTCATATCCATATCGCTTCTCACAGTAGTGATTGAAGAAGCGGGGTTGGGGGATATGGTTATCGTAAGATCATTGATTACAGTATTTTCTGATCTTGGGTATAAGGTTGTGCAAAGATTTTCATCATCATAGTAATTTTGAAGACTGTCTACTCTGATCAACGACCTGGCGTAAAATACTGCATCACTGTATCTGTCTGGACATACGGAGGCCAGTTCGAAGAGATCAGTTTGGGATGAAAGCGAATCAGTTTTGGCGAGCATAGCGGATGCCAGAATGGTAAACTGAAGTTTTTCCACCCAGATGGAATCCACAGAGATGGATGCAAGGTCATCCATTAGATTATCAAGTCTTGTATCAATGCAGGCTGGAATCAAAGAGTCCTCCTGATTATAATCGAATCCGATGATAGTTATCGAATCAAGCAAAAGGACCATGATATCTGCAATGTTGTTATTGTTCCTGACTGTCATTAAGATACTATCCAGGACAAGGAATTGTTTTATTTTCTCTGAAATGGATTGATTGAGTCAAGAATGGGGATGAGATAACTAAGTTAGTATTTACTTTTAATTATCTCATACCAGCAAGTGTTAAAGTTTTCAATTTTAACTAAATTGACAAAGGGGCGTCATTTCATCATTCCTTTTATTTTTAGAACCCAAAGCCTCAACCTGCAATGTCAGATATCGTTGGTGCTCTTCCTACTATTGGCTTTAGTGGTGCAGTTGCAGAAGAGGACTAAGCAACCACACCACTAACAAATGCTCCATTCAGCGTCCCATATTTTCCGCTTACTTTGTGCTATGCTTATTACATATAACAGGTCGATTATTCTCTCCCTTTTGTTTTTTTGTCATGTTGGTTTTGGACAAAACCTTGATCTGACTGTGATAGGATATGACATGCATTCCCAAATCCAATGGAATGCTATTTCCGGCGCAGACCGCTACAGAATATGGAGAAAGGGACCTGCAGACCAGGACTTCACATTACTGGCCACCACATCGAAAACAAATCGCATAGACTGGACCGGCCGCGAAGGAGATGAAGAATATACATACAGTTATTTTTTAGATGCCCTCAATGTGCCCGGAACAGTGCTCAGCACTTCGGATACCATCACCTCCATCGTTGCACCAATGACTGACGACCAGTTCCTCGACATGGTCCAGGAATATACCTTCCGCTACTTTTACGATTATGGTCACCCCACCAGCGGCATGGCACGTGAGCGTCTTGGAAGTGGGGATGTCGTTACTGCAGGTGGAAGTGGATTTGGTATTATGGCCCTGGTGGTCGGAGTGCATAGAGGCTTTATCACGCGTGAAGAAGGCGTGGATAGGATGTTGAAAATTGTTAGCTTCTTGCAGTTTGCAGACAGATTTCATGGTGTATTCCCTCACTGGATGAATGGCAAGACGGGTGATGTAGTTCCTTTCAGCACCTTTGACAACGGCGGCGACCTTGTAGAAACAGCTTTCTTAATGCAAGGCTTGTTATGTGCGCGGCAATACTTCAATGTCGATACCGAAACAGAAAATACCCTTCGTGATGTGATCACCGGTTTATGGGAGGATGTCGAATGGGATTGGTATAGTCGCAATGACTCAGATGTCCTGTACTGGCATTGGTCACCAAACTTTGGGTGGCAGATGAATTTTCAGATCAGGGGATACAATGAAGCCCTTATCATCTATCTCCTGGCTATCGCATCTCCCACACATGCGGTTGATCCATCGTATTACCATAGTGGATGGGCAGGATCCGGATACGTCAATGGCAATAACTGGTACGGATACAAACTTTTTGTCGGACCCCATTTTGGAGGGCCACTCTTCTTTGCACACTATTCGTTTATGGGTTTTGATCCCAGAAATATCAAAGACGCCTATGCCAATTATTTTGATCAGAACCGCCATCACACCCTGATCAACAGGTCATGGTGCATCGATAATCCGTTCAACTACACAGGTTATAGTGAAAACTGCTGGGGACTGACAGCCAGTGATGACCCGGGAGGCTACCTTGCACACGCCCCAGGGGCCGGAACGGATAATGGGACGATCACTCCCGCCGCTGCCATTCCTTCCATGCCCTATACACCTCAGGAAAGTATAGCTGCCCTGAAGCATTTTTACCGGGAGTATGGGGCTGACCTCTGGGGAGAATATGGCTTTTATGATGCGTTCAATCTCAAACAGAATTGGTTTGCAGACTCCTATCTGGCTATCGATCAGGGACCTATCATCAATATGATCGAAAACTACCGGTCGGGACTGCTATGGTCCTACTTTATGGCTAATCCAGAGATATCACCAGCCCTCAATGCCATTGGTTTTGAGGAGGATCCTGTATCCACTGATGGCCCAAATGTTTTAGCGGGTGATTGGAACGTTTATCCAACGATCAGTCAGGGAGATGTATACGTCAAGCTCGATGGAAAATGGAAAGAAACCACCTATGCCATAGCTGTGACAGACCCTCATGGTAGAAGCTTAAGCGTGGAGGAGCATTTTTTCGAAGGCCAACCTATGCAGGTAAATTTGCAACTCGGGGATAAGCGGATTGGATGGGTTTGGATTTCCCTTTATGATCAGGAAAAACTCCTTGGAACGCGCCCGATCTGGGTCAAGTGGTGATTAAATCATAGGAATTGTCTTCAGTTAAGCATATTTCGATTTTTTTTTGCTTGAAGTTATAATTGACAATACCTGTTAATTTATAGTATGTTGATCACAGGGGTGTTAGGAATAAAAACTTTTAACTGCCTTTTTTCAAATTGGATAACATGAAAACTTGAAGTTCTTTTACCCCCCCTTTCAGCCTATTTTGCTATATTTAGAGTTCTAAAATTTTCACATTTCAAAAATTCAATTCCGATATGAAAAATGTACTACTACTTTTCTTTCTTTTCATTTCATGGGCAGGTATCCATGCGCAGATCACCTACGAGGATTTCGAAGATGGTCAGGCAGATATATCCTGGATCGGCCTCAATGGAATCTACAATGGAATCATCACGAATCCGGCACCCGATGCGGTAAACGGAAGTGAATTCGTTGGTTCGTTTACTAATGTTGAGACGTTTGATTTTTGTTTTGCCCTGGGTACGTTAACGCAGCCAGCTGACCTAAGCAAATTCAACCTCATCAAGATGAAAGTTTGGTCGCCTATTGCACCAAGCCAGGTCCTTTTTAAATTTGAAGGAGGCGGTAATCAGGTGGAGCAGTTCAGGAATATCACGGTAGCCAACCAATGGGTTGAATACAGTTTTGACCTGAGTGCCGGTGCACCTTTTACAGGGATGGACAAAGTCCTGGTCTCCTTCAATCCGTTTATCCTGGGCAATGGAGATACGTTTTATTTCGATGACATCGTAGGTGTTGAAGCTATTGCTGAATACGAAACATTTGAGAATGGTGCTGCCCTTCCATGGGTAGGAGCAGACGGCGTTTTCAACGGACCTGTGGAGAATCCGGATTCAAATTCAGTTAACGGATCAGACTTTGTTGGCCAATACGTTAAATCTGGACTGCACAGTTACAGTTTGCTGATTGCTGATGCAGGCACACCTTTTGACATGAGTATTCTGAATCAGTTTCACCTTGATGTTCATTCACAAGTGCCATCACAGGTATTAATGAAACTGGAAGGACCAGGCGGCCCTTCCATAGAACGCATTGAGAACATCGGTCTGACCAATGAGTGGCAGGACTATACATTCGACTTCTCTGAAGCAGCTGATTGGACACATCTTACAAAGGTGATTCTGTTTTTTGATCCGGGTGTAGAGATGAGTGCAGACACCTATTATTTCGACAACCTGCTGGCATTGCCACAAGGTGCGTGTAAAGGTGTGACACTTGATCCAAACATGATCGATGATTTCGAATGCAATCGCAATGCTACTTACGTCAATGGTTGGGATAGCCTTTCAGTCGTCAATAATCCGGCGCCGAATTCAGTTAACAATTCAGCTAAAGTAGGTCGCTATGGCGATCCTGTTACAGAGCAATGGGCCACCTTGCTTATTGACTATCAAAACCCGATTGACCTGAGTACACGAAATCAACTCAAAATCAAAATATGGTCACCAAGAGTAGTGCCGATCCTGTTCAAACTGGAAGGTGGTTCATCGCCTGCAAAAGAAATATGGGTAGATGCTATTTCTGCAGGTAACTGGGAGCAATACTCCATTGATTTCGGCAGTGAAGCATTATCCAATCATAGAAAGATCGCGATTTTCTTTAACGGCGGACAGGATCCACAGGCTGGTGATGTGTATTACATCGATGATATCAGATGGAGTGAACCTGCAAGTTTTGTCCTTGAAGATTTTGAAGATGGTGCCTTCCTTCCATGGGCCCCATTGGATGACCAGGCATTACTGCATGGCTCATTCGCAGTGATTCCTAACCCTGATCCATCGGGGATAAATACCTCTCTACAGGTAGGTGAATACACTAAAGGCACATCTGCTTTCAGCACACTTGCTGCAGTTGCTCCCGGTGTGATTGATATCACAGCACGTCCTCAATACAATCTTGATGTCTGGGCTTCTGCCCCGGGTACGATCACCTTCCAACTGGAAAGCGTATCTGAAGGAAACAAAGAAGTGACCAGAGACATCGTTACAGGCGCTGCCTGGGAAACAGTGTCTTTTAACTTTGCCGAGTTTCAGTCAGTAACTGACTGGGCATCGATGCGACTGATCTTCAATCCGGGTGTTGCTGAAGAAGGAGCTGTCTACTATTTTGACAACCTCAACCAATCTGAAAGCACCGTGGATCCATGCGAAGGCGTAGTAGCGATCACTAATATCATTGATGATTTCGAGTGCCAGCGCAACAATGTGCCTGGAGGAGGAGGTGAGCATCTAACTGCCGTTGGCAATCCTTCTGTGACTGTAGCCAACAGTTCAACTTATGTTGGCTTGTATGAAGATCAACCTGGACAGCCATGGTCAGCTCTTTGCTGGGAGTTTCCTGATGGTATTGATTTGTCTGCATTTAATCAATTGTCATTCCAGGTCATCGGTCAGGCAGCAGTGCCCATCCTGATGAAACTGGAGGGTGGTTCAAGCCCTGCTTCAGAAATCTGGACAGCGATTACTAAGCCTGGAGAATGGGAGACATTGAGTGTTGATTTTTCCAACCAGGTTGGTCAGGATCACCGTCGTGTATGCATCTTCTTCAATGCCGGTGTTGAAACATCAACGGTTGACGAGTATTACATAGACAACGTACAATTGGCACATGCACCATACACTGGCTGTATCGTCAATTATGAAGAGCCGGCATTTGTATCTGATAGCTGGAGATATTTCCCTGCTGATGACTCAGGTGCATTTGAGCTCGTTGACAATCCTGATCCAAGTGGTATCAATACCAGCGCTAAAGTTGGAAAAGCTACAGAGAAATCTACAAGCGGTCAACCATGGCAAGGAATGTACACAGATCTGGCAGCACCTATTCATTTTGGCGCTGATAAGATCATTAAGATGAAACTGTGGTCTCCACAGATTGCTTCTGTGACGATGAAGCTTGAGGGCCCGCTCACACCAGGAGCGCCTTTATCCGGTGACCTTACCGTAGCAAATACAAAGGCGAATGAGTGGGAAGAACTTACATGGGACTTCTCTCAGACGCCTATCACCGATGATGGCGAATATGCCCGTATCACTCTGATCTTTGATATCAACAACATCCCTGCAGAAGATGTCATTTATTATTTTGATGATATCCAACTCAGCGTAGGAGGTTGTGGTACCACCAGCCTTTTTGGCGGACCAGAAAAACCACGAGACCTGAGTGTATCTCCGAACCCGGTGACTGATGTGTTGCGTATTGATGAGCTCGGCAATGTTGCCAGGCTTGATATCTACAATATGTATGGTCAGCGCGTTGCTACTGTATGGAGTGGATCTGCTTCCACCACCACTATCGAGGTGAGCAACCTTACACAAGGCACTTATATCCTCAACGGATATAGCGCTAAAGGTGAACTCTTAGCCTTGTCACGCTTTGTTAAACTGTAATCATCACAACGATTCAAATCGGGGAGCGCATTGCCTCCCCGATTTGTTTTTTATGAGGTTTCTCCGAACCCCATTACTCGTTTTCCTCTTGCTTGCAGGATGCAAGATTTCCATTAAAGAACCCCCAAAGAAAATAGCTGTTCCATACAGTGTTGAAGAATTGCAAAAACGCACCTTCAATTATTTCTGGGAACTGGCCGACAGCACCAACTACCAGATTCCTGACAGATATCCCACGCTTACGTTCTCATCAATCGCAGCAACCGGTTTCGGCCTTACTTCGTATATCGTAGGCGTAGAAAAAAAATACATCACCAGAGAAGACGCGGCTAACCGCACCTTAAAGACATTGCAGATTCTATGGAATCTGCCGCAAGGACTATTTGAATCCAATGTTTCAGGGTATAAAGGATTTTTCTACCACTTCCTGACCCTTGATAAAGCAACCCGATTCAAGAACGTTGAATTGTCATCCATTGACACAGGTTTGCTGATGGCTGGTATCCTATCGGTCATGAGTTATTTTGATGGTGACCATGAAACTGAAAGAGCCATTCGCGAAGCTGCAGACTATCTGTACAAACGGGTAGAGTGGGACTGGATGATGAATGGCAAAGAAAAGATGGCGATGGGCTTTCATCCTTCGGCTACAGCCCATTCAAGCTCGGATACCTCTGGCATAGAGGGTGTTTTTATTCCGGCCCAATGGAATGGCTATAATGAAGCGATGATCCTGCTTATCATGGCGATGGGATCACCTACGTACCCGATTGACTCTACAGCGTGGACAGCATGGTGCTCCACATATGCATGGGATACATTTTATGGCCAGGAGAATGTACAGTTTGATCCGCTGTTTGGTCA
>JAWXAW010000138.1:0-4865 GCA_034439675.1 Saprospiraceae bacterium
AGGAGGTACTCCCTGAATTCCCTTCGACAAGCTCAGGGACCCGATAGATGGGGAGCGAGAGGAGGTACTCCCTGAATTCCCTTCGACAAGCTCAGGGACACGATAAAAAGGGATCTACCCGCCTGATCCTTTCAATACAGATATATTTGCTCCATGTTTTTCCAAAAACACCCTTTGTCCTTGCTCTGGGCCATAACAGCGGTGTGCGTGGCTTCGTGTGCGGCACCAAAGACCGCGACCGGCGGGCCGGTGGATGCGGCACCGCCTGTCATTATACAGGAGGAATCGACACCTAACCAACAAACCAATTTTAAAGAAGATGAAATCATCATCACCTTTGACGAGTGGTTTACGATCAAGGATATAGCCTCTCAGTTGGTGATATCTCCGCTGATGCCTGAGCAGCCGGTAGTCAAACAAAAAGGAAAATCTATCATCATCAGTCTCCCTGATAGTCTCAGAGAAAAAACAACGTATACGCTCAATTTCGGTAGCTCGATTGCTGATCTCAATGAAGGCAATGTGCTGGAAAATTATGCATTTGTTTTCTCGACCGGAGATATATTGGATTCCGTCAAGATGAGCGGTAAGGTGACAAACGCTGTTACACTTGTGCCAGCGGAAGGGGTGTGGGTAATGTTGTATCCCGTCGGCGAAGACAGTGCCGTATATAAACGCAAACCGGAATATGTGGCCAAGACAAACAAGGAAGGTAAGTGGTCCATGTCAAATATCCGTGCTGATTCATTTAGCGTTGTAGCACTTAAAGATGACAACCTCAATTTTCTATATGATCAGGACACGGAGTTGTTCGGATGGATAGATTTCAACATTTATACACTGAGACCTACCTCATTGCTTCCAGAGATTATGGTTTTTCCGAAGGAGCGACAACTATTGATCCGTGATGTGATTCATGTAAGACCAGGATGGATCAAAGTGATCGTGGACGGACCGATACCGAAACAGGTGCCACGCTTTAATCCGGAAGTGGAAGGAAGTGTTACTGCATGGGATGGCGATACGTTGCATGTCTGGTATAAGCCAGTGAAAAATTATTTTGGAGAAGCTATTCTGTCTGAGGATACAATACGCATTCGTATAGCTCCAGGTGCTTCACCTGTTTCCTTGCCTTTGCGTATAAGTGCACTCACGGGACGATTGCATCCATTGAGTTCCGCACAGTTTGGGGTTACGGTTCCATTTGACATGATAGACACTTCACTGATAATGCTCAAACATGATTCGCTCGGTGCATTACCATTTACGTTGCAACGGGATTCGGTCAACAATAGAACTTTATCAGTTTCCGCTGGATGGAAACCATTGTCAAGATATACTATTACCTTTTTACCCGGTGCTGTTACAGATGTCTGGGGAAGGGTGAATGACACCATACGACATTCGATTATCGTCAATGCCATAGATCAGTTTGGTGATTTCACCATGATCGTGGAGGGTCTTGACTCCACCCAGAATTATGTGTTCTTAGTAAAATCGGGTGAATTGATAGCAGCGCGATTTATTATTGAAAAGCAATCCTCTGCTCAGCTAAAAAAGCAGAGTATTGCGCCAGGTAAATACATCATTGAAGTATTCGAAGACCTGAATGGAAACGGAATATGGGATTCTGGTGATTATCATACTCGCCGGCAACCTGAGCGTAAGATGTTTTTTACGCCGGATGCCATGCGGGCAGGGTGGGAGTTGGAAACCAAAATCACCTGGCAGTAGGCAACATTTGCCTGTGCGCAACATCTCGGGTAGCCAATGAGTTACACAGATGCAAGATGTGAAGCGTATTTTGTGCCCTCAAGGAAAGATTCAAACGACAAGACATGAAATTGTGGACAGATAGCCTGGTTAAGTTTTATGGCCGACGTAAAGTCGTGGACCAGGTCTCTATTGAGGTATCCCAGGGTGAAATCGTTGGGTTACTGGGCCCAAATGGTGCCGGTAAAACAACTACTTTTTATATCACGGTCGGATTTATCAAACCAGCTGAAGGCCATGTATATCTTGACAAGACGGAGATTACAGACCTCCCGATGTATAAAAGAGCCAGGCTGGGTGTTGGCTATCTTCCACAGGAAGCATCCGTATTTCGTAAACTCACGGTAGCTAACAATATCAAAGCTGTACTGGAACTCACTAGCCTTAATCGTGCGCAGCAAGCTGAAAAGCTTGAATCTCTGATCGGTGAATTTGGCCTTGAAACGGTGCGCAACAATATCGGTGACAGTCTTTCCGGAGGGGAGCGACGCCGCACAGAGATCGCACGAGCGCTGGCTACGGATCCCAAATTTATATTACTCGATGAGCCGTTTGCAGGAATCGATCCTATAGCTGTAGAAGATATCCAGCATATCGTAGCTGCTTTGAGAACTAAAAATATCGGGATTCTCATCACTGACCATAACGTGCGGGAGACCCTCTCTATCACAGACAGAGCTTATCTGATGTTTGAAGGTAAAATCCTGAAGACCGGTACCGCCGAAGAACTTGCTGCTGATGAAATGGTGCGAAAGGTGTATCTCGGGCAGAATTTTGAATTAAAAAGAAAGGTCAGCTGATGAAACAGTTTTTGTTTTGCTGCGGCATCGTCCTTCTCCAGGTTTCCTGCACCACCCGCCCTGTTTCACCATCCAAAGCAAGTCGCAGGGCAATAGATACTGTTTTTCAGCAGAAGGTAATTGCTCTCCAGCCAACGATTGACTCGCTATGCACTCACATTAAGGACAGTGTTTACAAAGTAGCTGTGGATTCGATATTGAATGAACGTATGACAGATATGAACGAATTGGTCGAATGAACTTCCGCATACAACATATCAAGCTGATGACTGTGATGCTCATTGCTGTTTCCTGCTCCAAGGAGGTCAGCCAGGACGACCTCGTCACGTCTGCTGTCGAAATTAAACTTGAGCAATGGAAAATCTCACAAATGGCTGCCTGCAAGGATATTGCATACACCAGGGCAGAAGCCTATGTTGATTCACTCTTACTGGTTACTTCTCTGGACACCAAACTGGATACCATTCCCAAACCCGTAAAACCTGTCAAGCCTGCGAAGCCCGGCTTTAAAACCAAACCCGATAGTGTGATCGTGGATCCGATTTATAAAAAGGAGTAAGGTGTGAGAAGTTAGCAACAAGAAGTTATTAACTAGCAGTTGGCGGTGATCGGCTACAGTCCGAAAAAAGTATCTGATTCAATTTCATTTGTTTCAAATGATTTTATCTGTCAGTGGATCTCTTCGTTTATTTGCGTATGTTTTTTTTCATTTGCTGAGCGGACGGTTGGTGAGCTGCAGCCCAAGGAAACGTAAGGAAGGTCGAACCAGTCAAAGCATCACTTTTTTCCCGGTTGCTGAGCGGACGGTTGGTGAGCTGCAGCCCAAGGAAACGTAAGGAAGGTCGAACCAGTCGAAGCATCACTTAACATCCTCCCAATACTTATAAAACTGTTTATTTATCTTCCCCACGCGCCATGAAGGGAATTTTTTATTTGATATTTTCAGAAATAAAATATTGATGCCTCCGCGAATAAAATCATTTGGAAAGGGTGCAGGCACTTTCTGCAGATACCGGTTGTACACCACGAGTGCATCCTGGGCATCGACTGCTGTCCGTTCAAAATAGAGATAGAAAAGTGGCTTCTCACTCAGGTCGGCTATAGCGATCCTTTCACCGTCCAGATTATAATAATCAGCAGTGTTGAGATTTCGGGCATCATAGTCGAAGATATACGCCACCTTAGAAAAATCATATTTGGTTTTAAAAGCTTCGATATAATCTGCAAGAAAGGTATCCCGTTCTTGAATGGTCTTATTGAGTTCTTTCTCCAGACGTGATTTGTTTTTTGGATCACCGGTTCTTCCGGCCATGGCGGTCAGGGTATCAATCTTGGATTTATAGGTTGGAAACCGGATGATCAGGCTCCCTTCTCTTAGTTCCTTGATCGAGTTGGTTGGCGTAGTCATCTGGCCATAGACGGGAAGGTACCAAATCGATGTTGAAATGCTGATGAGGGTAAGAATAAGTAGCTTGTATTCCTGTATCCTTGTTATCAAAGGGTTAACACTGCTCTTGAAGTCATTCATAGATTCTATTTTCGCAACGCGATAAAAATACAACCACCTTATGCATACCAGTGTAGATATAGAAGCGCTAAGTCAGGAGATATACAATGAAAGTGCGTTTGTAGACCGGATCATAGAGGCCAGCGGGCGGGTGATCGTCGGTCAGAACTATATGATCAGCAGGCTTGTCCTGGGATTGCTGGCAGACGGCCATGTACTCCTCGAAGGCCTTCCCGGATTAGCTAAGACACTTGCCATCAAAACATTAGCCTCGTGTGTGGACGGAAGTTTCAGCCGGATACAGTTCACGCCGGACCTCCTCCCCGCAGATATTATCGGGACCATGATCTACAATCCGTCATCAAGCCAGTTTACAGTCAAACAAGGGCCTGTCTTTGCCCAGTTTATCCTCGCAGATGAGATCAACCGTGCTCCAGCCAAGGTCCAAAGCGCCCTCCTGGAAGCCATGCAGGAGCGTCAGGTGACGATCGGAGGGGAGACCTTTAAACTGAAAGAGCCATTTCTGGTCCTCGCCACCCAAAACCCAATTGAACAGGAAGGCACCTATAATCTTCCAGAAGCACAGGTTGACCGTTTTATGTTTAAGGTCAAAATCGGCTATCCTGACCGTAATGAAGAACGACTCATCATGCAACGCAGCCTGACCGGTGAAACAAGCATTAAACTCCAGCCGGTCGTGCACCCGGAAGATATCCTCAAAGCTCGAAAGGTGGTTCGCAGGGTCTATATGGACGAAAAAATTGAGAATTATATCCTCGATATCG
>JAWXAW010000139.1:0-4883 GCA_034439675.1 Saprospiraceae bacterium
ACATAGACGTATCCGATTTTTCCACCGGAAGCTTTATCCACCTGCTGTCTGTTTTGTTCAATCCAGGCAAGGTTGCGCAGACGGGTTTCATCACTCAGTGTTTTCACCACCACGGTGCGCGAACCAGTAAAGGTTGGCTTCGAATGGACGGTTAGTTCTACTGTCTTTCCAGCCAGACCTTCGAAGGCTGCCCAGGGATCTGTATACTCACTCAATGCGATGCCGTTGACGGCAAGAATATAATCACCTGCCCCTACATTTACGCCTGGCTCATCGAGAGGCGATCGCACTTCGTTGTCCCATGCTGCACCGCGGATCACTTTGGACACAACAAAATGATCTTCCTTTTTCTCCCAGTCCACACCGAGGTATCCGACAGCTCTATTCTTAGGCGTTTCGGAATCTCCACCCCAGCGATATGTATGGGATGCATTGAGCTCACCGATCATCTCGCCGATCACATAATTGACATCACCTCGGTTGACACAAAAAGGAAGCAAAGCAGCATACTGGGTGCGAATAGCATTCCAGTCCAGACCGTGCATGCTTTCATCATAAAAGAAGTCCCGCTGAAACTTCCATGCATCGTTGTAGATCTGTGTCCATTCTTCCATGGGGTTGATGGTCGATTCCATGTCTTTGACCGGCAGCGATTTTTCAACTTTCTGATCTTCCGCAAATTCAATGATACTGTAATTTTCCCCTTGGAGGATGAGTATTTTCTTACCATCCGCGCTGACATCATATGCATCGATCTTGTCGATAATGTCCTTCTCCTCCCTCTTTTCAAAATCAAAATATTTGAGGGAAGCATCTTCATCGCCTGATCCTGTATTAGGTCCACGTGAATACAACAGCTTTCCGCTCACCGCTTTGAGTCCGCCAATGTTACCGGCATCAGGTGGCAGGATCACCAGACGCCCTTCAAAATAGTCAAAATCGATTTTTGTCTCTTTAATCTTCTTCGGCTCTTCAGTCTCTGCCTTTCCCTTCGCCTTCGCCTTTTCATCAGCCTTACCCTTCTCATCAGCCTTCTCCTTCTCATCAGGCTTCGCTTTATCATCAGGCTTCGCTATCGCCACCGTATCATTTTTCGTTGACAGCGGGCTGGCTATTTCTTTCGTCAAGGTGATAGCCGCGATTTGTGAAGAATTAGGATATGCCCATGAATTATCAAAATCACTATAGACCGGTTCAAAATTGCGATTGGTAATCATGTACAGGTATTTGGCATCCGGATCAAAGGTGGGATTACGATCAGAATAAAATCCGCTCGTAGCTTTCGTGCTCACCTTGGAAGTCGTGTTGTAGACATAGATCGCCCCGTTACCATTGCCCTGTCCCTTTTCGTATGCCAGCCATTTACTGTCAGAGGACCAGCTGGGCGTCCAGCCACGCAAGCCTCCCTCATATAAGCGGTTGTCCTGATCTATTTTATCAACCGCTTTGGAATCCATGTTGCATAGGTTAATCGTCATCGTCTGATCGACCCAAACCATCTTCTTGCTGTCAGGTGACCAGAAAATATTGTATCTATACCCTGCACCCATTGATGTCAGTTTGGTTTCCGTAGCGCCAGCAGTCAAATCCCTGATGGTTAGTTCATACTCACCCGATTTGTCACTCCAGTAGGCTACATATTTACCATCCGGTGACCAGGCTGGGTAACGCTCTGCTACACCCGATGTCCTGGTCAGATTTTGAATGTATCCATCTTCAGCTGGCAAAGAAAACACATCCCCTCTAGCTTCGATCAGGGCCCGGTTGCCATCCGGTGAAATGGTAAAGTTTGCAATGTGACCTGAAACACTTTCCTTCTTTGGCTTCACCGCAAGGAGGTCGGTGATCACATTGACATTGATCATCCTTGATTTGTGCGTCTTCAGGTCCAGCAGGTAGAGATCCCCATTGGCCTCATACACAATCTCAGATGGGCCGAGGGATGGGAAGTGAATATCAAAGTCAGCATAGTTGGTGATCTGCGTGGTATTTTTCGTTTTGATATCGTACATCCAGATATTTTCACGTTGCTCATCACCTCGGTCGGACATATAGTAGATCCGATCACCGCTCCACATCGGTAGCTCTGCATCAGCATTGGTGCTGGATATGTTAGTGGACGCAAACGTCTCCAGATCAAAGATCCAGATGTTGCCATTGCTGCCCCCGCGGTAGCGTTTCCAGGTATCACCCAACACAGAGCGCTCATTGAAAGCGATCTGTTTGGCATCGGGTGATAATGAACCGAATTCTCCATAGGCCATAGGAAGTTTTTCAGAGACACCTCCATTGACATCCACTTTATAAAACTGGGAGAAACGTTGCTTGCCGCTTTCTCTGGATGATGTATAGAGCAACTTATCTCCTGAAGGGTACCAATCGATCAAGCGGTCACCCATGCCATGATACGTAACCCTGATGGGCAGTCCTCCAAGGGCGGGCAATACATAGATATCCACATTACCGTCATAATTGCCCGAAAAAGCAACCTTTGCTCCATCAGGTGAAAACCTAGCGAATCCTTCGGCTCCGGACGGAGAACTCAGCTTGGCAGCCGTCCCGCCTTCTTTATTGACTATCCATATGTCGCCACCGTATGAAAAGACAATCTGGGTCTGGGATACATCCGGTGTGCGAAACATCCTTGCACTGACTTGTGCAGAAGAATACTGCATCATCAGCAGGGAAAAACAAATGAACAAAAAACTATTTTTCATGGACGACTTGGTTTGAAATGTCAAAATAAGTAAAATCAATAAAAACGTCCAAAAACTAGACTAACCTACAGAAATTTTATATTGATGAAGACACCCATTAGACGTGAGGCGAGCAGATGATATCCTGAACCAAAAAGATGAATACCTGGTGCCCTTCTTTGTGGAAGAAAACAAAAGGGTCCTTGGTTTATCTATGCAGATCAAAAATGAAAATGCAGATAAAGATTTTCAATTAAATCTCTCCATCATTTTCTGGTATGCCGGAAAATCCCGCAGCACCATCAGATCCGGATCATGATCAAACGTAATCCATAAATCATACTTCTGCCCTTTGTTGATAGCTGTTTCGAGCAATGAAACAGCCTTATCCAATTCGCCAGCTATCGCATAAATACGGCCCTGGTTGTACTCCGTCATTCCGTAATCAAAATCAGGCTTTAGCGATTGAAGTAGATCGATTATTTTTTTCATCTCCGCCCTATTTCCCTGCTTCGCATACACCATGCCCAACTCAACCAGGATACGTGTATCATCTGGATCGAGTTTTCTGGCAGCGAGAAAAGTAGCAAGTGCTTTATCAAGCTGATTGTTGAGGTAATAACTTTTCCCGCGCATCCTTCCCAGGCTTGGATACGGCATATGTGCCTCAATAGCCATTTGTGCATAGCGGGAAGAAAGCGCAGCATTTCCACGCAACAGGTATAAACGCCCAGCCAGATAATTCAGATACTCCCACGTCTCATCATAATGTGGATGACTGCGCGCCTCTGTGATCAGCTGGTCAATTTTAGCCGTATCATTTTTCCAGACATAATACATGATCATTGTTCCGAAACGCCCCCTATTGTCCAGTGCACTTGAGACTTTTGGAGCCAGGATATCCGCAAGTGCCATACTGTCCAGATCCAGCGCGGCCCACATGGCTACTTCCATACGATCGCCACAATAGGAACATCCTTCTATCTGGATACTGTCGAAAGGTATATCTCTAAAAAAGCTGAGTGCCTGCTTCGGATTATGACGATACATCATCGCCATGACCATCGCTGAATTGTTGGTGAACATATCCTTTGGGTCATAGGCGTATTCATTTAAAAAATAGTTATACGCGTCGTCATTTTTGCCATTGATATCTGCCAAATGATAATTGAGCATCACTTTTTCCCTTGCATCAAGCTCTGTAAAGCGTTTACGAATAACCTGCACACTATCGTATGCAGCTTTATACTCCTTTTCATTGTAAAAAAAATCCAACAATAAAAAATAAGGGTCTATAAAACCAGGATCCAGCCGGATAGATTTGTTGAGTTGCTCGTATACAAATTCTGAATCATCACCACGCCAAGCGGCTCTCGCCGCCAGGTAAGCCTTATAGGCATCATAATTTGGGGCAGTCAGTACTTTATCATTTCGGCTTGCCCAATATCCTTTGATATTACCTGCCATGGCCTGTATACAATCCATGGGATATTCCGATTTGCACTTGACATCATCCAATGATTCAAGAATCTTTCCGGATTGGAGATTTTTAATCCAGCCGCTCATGACAAGGGAATCCAATCCCCGTCCTATCCGGGTATAGGATGCCTCCACTATATTGACTGCTCCTGTCAAAGATTCATACTGTGCCCGACCTCT
This sequence comes from Saprospiraceae bacterium, assembly GCA_034439675.1. GTDB lineage: Bacteria > Bacteroidota > Bacteroidia > Chitinophagales > Saprospiraceae > Opimibacter. The sequence goes on from JAWXAW010000139.1 coordinate 4,356, forward strand.
GGTGGAAGAAAGACTCAAACCGGCAAGCTGGATCATGTCACTGGCTGACTCATAGGATACAACATTGGCTTCGGCCGTAGCACTTAGCTCTTTGGTAATCCAGTGGGCACCCATCTGGGCGATGTGATCAAAAGAAGGGTCACCTGTATTGTTTTTCAATACAGGCACAGAAATGGATTCTGCAGTGAATCCATCTCCAAATAAGTTTACTTTATTTGGTCTGTTTAAAAACCACATGGCTACAGCACCAAGCAGAAGAATGGGGATGTATCTGTAGAATTTTTTTAGATCCGGCAATTGAGTCATAGGTGAAGGGACATTCAACCCTTCATTGATCACCACGTATACATCAACAGGATTCGTTACATTTTTCAACCGCTTCTGCCCTATAGATTTAGTTTTGATCTCCGGATGGTTGGTCAACTCCGATTGCACTCTGCCGGAAATAAAGATGGAGCCGGGTATTCCGGAAGCTTGTATTCGGGAGGCAATATTGACACCATCCCCAAAGACTGTTTCATCCTTGAA
>JAWXAW010000140.1:0-20177 GCA_034439675.1 Saprospiraceae bacterium
AAATCGGGATCAATGTCACTAAGGGCGCTGTACCCTTGGTTCCTGCATTTCTAAGTTGGGAATCACTGCTGACATGGCAGGGCCTGCTGATGATTGCCGGCGGAGGATTTCTGGTTGGATTTGGAGCACGGTACGCCGGAGGCTGCACATCGGGTCATGCGATCAGCGGACTATCTGCCTTACAAGTTCCTTCTTTGATTGCCGTAGTGGGATTTTTTATGGGTGGATTGGCTATAACGTATCTGGTCATCCCTTATCTCTTTAATTACTAATAACGATCCCAGATATGAGAATGTCAAGATATATACTGATAGGAATGCTCCTTGGGTTTGTCCTCTATAAAAGTGAAGCGGTCTCCTGGTTTAGGATCTATGAAATGTTCAGGTTCCAGAGTTTCCATATGTTCGGGATCATCGGTTCTGCGATTGTATCAGGCATCATGATCGTGCAGATCATCAAGAGAAGAAAAGTAAAGAATGTGGAGGGCGCTGAAATAGTGATCAAGGATAAAGCAAAAACTTTCCCTCGCTACATCATCGGAGGATTTATATTTGGTTGCGGCTGGGCCATTGCTGGTGCATGTCCTGCTCCAATGTTCATTTTACTCGGCGCAGGGCATACCGTATTTATTGTTTACCTCATTGCGGCCATGACCGGAACTTTTGTATACGGTCTTCTCAGAAAGAGGTTACCTCACTAGTTTCCGCCAGTTTTCTGACTACGGAAAGCACCCGCGCATCTAACCCGCACCTATCCCCTATTGTATTAAAACGAGACGGTTGCCATACGGATGCCCGGATCTTATATGCAACAGGTAAACACCTGGCATCAAAGCTCTAGTATCAACACTGGTTTCATTAGCCGCACTAAATCCAGCTAATAAGATGCGCCCCGAAAGTTCACTCAATGAGTAATGAAACCCATCCGTCGCATCTGTGACAATGTAAATCTCATCTCTGGCTGGATTAGGATATGACTCAAAGAGCCACGATGGTTGAGGCAATGCAAATATTGATGTAGGGATACTATCACAGCCCCTGGTAACAGACAATGCTGCATCCAAAGATTCAATATGGACACCTATATCCATACCATCCGAACCGGCATTACTGTAGGGACTATTTGCAGTCAAGCCATAACCATGATAATCGCTTGACCCGCCAGCATAATCTAAAAAGCCTACGGTACTTATATCCGTTGGAAAATAATTTTGACTGATCGTATTAAAATTCGTATACCTGGAGGCGTTACCACCGATGAGCACATTTTTATGAAAGTGCAGGTTAGCATCAGTGATATCCGGAAAATAGTTGGCTATCGTATTATTTCCCTGAGATTGTCCGGGACCATAGATTCCCTGATAACCACCTTCCGAAATATAACTGTGCGAAAGGTTGTTGGTATACACGAATCCCTGAGAAACCTGATAAGCCCAGGTGATAGGTCCTGACTGAAAAATCGAATTATGATTGAGAATCACATCCATCGGTTCACCGATTTTGAGAAAGGTGCCATCATTAGGCCCTCCAACATTGAGATCACCATAAAATGGACCGTTTATATCCTCAAAGAGATTGTTGCTGATCATAATCCTGGATGAACGGGTACTTTGATTGCCATCAGTACCTGAAAGCGAAATCCCGGCACCTACATGACGTATGATATTATTGCTGATTAATACATCACTGACATCAGCCTGTGGAGACGCACCACCTTCAGTCCGGATAGTTAGTAAAATAGCATATCCACTTTGACCTATTGGAAGGTCCGCCCAACAGTTCTCTAAAATATTTCCATCTAGCCACACGCGCCTTCCTGTTTTCAGTTCAAAGAGATTCTTAATCGTCCAGTGTTTGCCGGCATACTCGGGATGACCTACACGCCAGGACCATGGTTTATAAAAATAATTGTGCCGAATTTCTATGTCGGCAGGAACAAGGCCCGCGATGGCCGGTGCACCACCACCAAAGAGTATGTTCTCGCCGGATGCTTCCAGATAATTGTTGAGAATCTTAAACGGACCGGGACCATTAATACCAGAAATAGCCTGGGCATCAAATCCAACGCTGTGAAAATCACTGATATAGCAATCGATAATAGCCGCTTTGGCGCAGTCAAGACGGACACCATACTTCATCACCACGGCTTCGGTGTGACCGTGAATAAAACAACGGTCCACAATAAAGTGATGAGGTACAAGGTCGAGGGAATGCTGAGCAGATGAAGCATCGCCAAGATTGACAAGTCCAAAACTATTGAGTACAGTTGGATCAGCGGTTATTTCAAGACCTACGAGCCTGTAATGATGCGCATTGGCCTGGGTCCTGAAACAGGGTATTCCAGATAAATTATTGGTGACAATTTTTGGCATAGCGCTGGACTGATCAGGATAATCATCATGTCCGGTAGGTTTGAGCGGGTCAACACGAATTTCACTCTCCGGAAGAATATCCAACTTAGAAGATAAAATGATAATCCATTCTTCACCTGCTCCCTTATCCGGCAGCGTAAATCCGCCATAAAAAATGACTCCGGCATCGAGCACCAGCACAGAGCCCGGTGTTGCAGCATCTATCGCTTCCTGCAGATCCGTGAAGTCACGGTCTACCGGACCTACGGTGATCCTAATGTAATCTGTGGTATCCGGAAAGCAGGTGATCACCTCCTTTGTATCCGGTAAGGCAGGCATCCCCTGCGCCGTGAGCCTTAATGCAATACTACAGCTCAACAGGAAAATTACAATTATGAGTTCTTTATTCAGCATGACCTAACAAAACTAAACGTTTTGCTTAAATCAATTTCTAAATTCTACATTGCTCTTTGGCTACACTTTATTCAAAAAAATAGTTTAAAATTTCGAAACAGATCCATTGTTTTGACGTAGCAAGCGTTTTGCCGATGCAGGAGCGATTAAGTTCTATCAATGTCTAAGGAGATCCGCTTCCATGGACTATGCAACCAACCACGACCCCGACCATCTTCTCCTTTCTGAATGTCCACAAATACCCCCCCTCCCTGTTATTTATGTGTATCACACTCGGACCGGCATTTATTTTCCTTGCACTTTTCGAGACCACACAGAATAAATTGACCCGAATCATCAGTGTCTATGGCAAGGTTCCATTCTTCTACTATATCCTGCATTTCTATATTCTCCATACGTTATGCATGATCTTGTTTTTCGCGCTTGGCCATGCTTTCAGCGAAGGCATGCAAAGTGTTTCAGGCATACCTTTTCGATTTCTTATTCCGGGAGAAGGCTACTCCATCGGCATTGTATACCTGATCTGGATTTTGATAGTGATAGTCCTTTATCCTTTATACAAATGGTTTAGTGATATGAAGCGGAAGCACTCGCATTGGTGGTTGAGCTATCTTTAAAGCGCTTTAAATGGTCAGCTATCAGTTTGATCGGGCTAACAGATTACTAAGTATAATTTTTACAGATGCTGCAGCCGCTCGTCTGCAGACGAAATTATATTGCACTTAGGTCTGAATGCTTGAACAAGCTTTATACAAATAAAAATTGTTTGATGCAGGGGTTCAAAATTTTGAACCCCTACATCAAACAATTTTTACTCCGGTTGATGAGCGGACGGTTAGTGAGCTGCAGCCCACGGATGCGTAAAGAAGGTCGAACCAGTCAAAGCATCATTTTTTAATCAGTCAACTTCTTCCACCCTTCCATTAGCCACCCTATAAACCCTGCCTGGAAAACGTTCGATGACCTGAGCATTGTGGGTCGCCATGAGGATGGCGGTCTGATATTCTACCGCGAGTTTACGCATGAGTTGAAGGATGGATTCGGCTGTCTCCGGGTCGAGATGGCCTGTAGGCTCATCAGCAAGAATAATCTGTGGCTTATTGAGAACGGCCCGGCCGATGACCGCGCGTTGCTGCTCACCACCTGAAAGTTGGTGGACCGGTCTGTTGATCTGGTCAGTCAACTGTACATCTGTACAAACTTCAGAAATAATCCGGTCCTGCTCCGCCCGATCTTCGGTGCCTGTGGCATCAAGTACAAATCTCAGGTTTTCATCGACCGTCCACTGAGGAAATAGCTGAAAATCCTGAAAAACCATGCCCACCCTTCTCCTGAGTACCGGAATGGTGGATGGCTGAAGCTTTGTGAGGGATATGCCACCTACCTGGCCGTCACCCTCCCTCAGCGGAAGGTCGCCCCAGAGCGTGCGCATCAGGGAACTTTTCCCACTACCCGTCTTCCCGATCAGGTATACAAATTCAGCCTGGCTGACCGACAAATTGACCTCCCGGAGGACTTTTACGCCTTCCTGGTATATTCCGGCGTTTTTTAAACTTACGACTTCTTTCATGGTTATATTCCGGTGATTCTTTATTCACAAATCCTTAGGCTCAAGATGCCCGGGAGTGGCTATTTTGCCGTAAATTTGCACAAAGATTCAGTAGCAACGTGGATAACCCTCAAATCATTAAGCCTAGGCGTTTTAAAATCATGCCTATATTGATTCTTGCCCTCATGGCGGCAGGAGTCATCATGCTCATCTCGGCTTCCAAAGATATGAGTACCTATAGCACGTTTTCCCAGGTCAAACGCTCTGGTGAAACTTCCAAAGTGGTCGGTGTGCTGGCCAAAGACAAACCCATGTACTACAATGCTGAGGAAAACCCAAACCTCTTCAGATTTTATATGACCGATCAGCAAGGAGAAGTACACGAAGTAACTCTTCAAGCTCCCAAACCTCAGGATTTTGAACTCAGCGAGCAGGTCGTAGCCACCGGATCATTTGTAGGTGATGAATTTGTCGCCTCCAGCATTCTGATGAAGTGTCCTTCGAAGTATAAAAACGAAGAAGTACTCGTCAGAAGCAATATGTAACCATTCATGCAGGACATTCAATATATTGGAGAGCATCTCCTCCCGGGCCGCTTAGGTCACTTCCTTATTTTAACTGCTTTTGTTACCGCCCTGCTGGCCATTCTGGCCTTTCGGAAAAAAGTTACACACCCCGATGATGCCTCCTGGCTTCGACTCGGTCGCATCGCATGGGGTATCCATAGTTTCTCCATCCTGGCTGTCATAGGTCTCATCTTCTACATCATGGTCAGTCAGATGTACGAATACCAATATGCCTGGGACCATGTCTCAGCCGACCTGCCCATGAAGTATATCTTCTCAGCCTTCTGGGAAGGACAGGAAGGCAGTTTCCTCTTATGGATGTTCTGGCATGTTGTACTTGGTTCGGTTGTCGTCTTAACCGCAAAACGATGGGAACCTGGTGTGATGACATGGCTTAGCATGATTCAGCTAGTCCTTGTATCCATGATTGCCGGCGTCTATTTTGCTGATGATTTCCGCATGGGCAGCAGTCCTTTCCTTTTGCTCAGGGATACCATGCAGGCACCGATTTTCAACAATCCTAATTACCTATCCCTCATTGAAGGAAATGGACTAAACCCTCTGCTCCAGAACTATTGGATGACGATTCATCCGCCTACTCTTTTTCTAGGCTTTGCATCAGTCACCATTCCTTTCTGCTTTGCCATGACTGGCCTTTGGGAAAAAGAGCATACAGCCTGGTTGAAACCCGTTATGCCATGGACTTTGTTTTCAGCCGGCATCCTTGGTCTGGGTATCCTGATGGGCGGTGCATGGGCATACGAAGCTTTGAGCTTTGGTGGTTACTGGGCATGGGATCCCGTTGAAAATATGTCACTAGTCCCCTGGATCGTTTTACTCGCGGCCCTGCATGGCAATTTTATAGCCCGCCATACGGGACTCTCGATCAGGACAACCTACATATTTTATATCCTCTCCTTTCTCCTGGTCGTCTACTCAACCTTCCTGACACGCTCCGGCATACTCGGCGAAGAAAGTGTACATGCCTTTACAGAAATGGGACTAGAGTGGCAACTCGTTGGTTTCATCTTCCTATTTCTGTTGAGCGGCATCTATTTCCTGGTATCCAGGAATAAAAGTATCCCAGTGGTGCTGAAAGAAGAACAAATCCAAAGCCGTGAGTTTTGGATGTTTGTCGGCTCAATGGTGTTGATGTTTTCCGCTATCCTCATTACCTTTTCTACAAGTATACCCGTGTGGAACAAACTTGTGGATGTGTATGGATCGCTGATGGGCAAAGGAGATATGACTCCATATCACAAGGCTATGCCACTGGATCCGATAGATCACCATAACAGATTCCAGTTGTGGAATGCAGTATTGCTTTCCATTATTTCGGGAGTTGGTTTGTTATTACGATTTGGCGCGATGGGTTGGGCAGAGTACAAACCAAGATTTTTAAAACACGTAGGTACATCCGTTGTGCTTGGCCTGGGCGTAGCCTATCTCTTTTCCCTTTGGATTGAGTTGCCTAGCTGGCAGTATATCGTTTTGCTCATCGCCGCCAGTTTTGGTATTGTTTCCAATATAAATTACATGATCAATTTTGCGAAAGGCAGACTCACTTCGATGGCTGCTGCATTCGCGCACGGTGGTTTTGCGCTGATGCTTGTCGGGATCATGGTGAGTGGATTGAACAAACGCACGCTCAGTGAAAACCGATTTGCGCAGGAAGGACTTGCGGAAGGATTAGATGTTGGAAACAATGCATTTCTGATCAAAGATTTACCCATGTATATGAACAACTACTGGGTGACGTACAAATCAGATACGCTGGAAGGATTGACACGCAAATACGAAGTGGAGTTTGTCAAAGTCAACGAATCAGGAGATACGGTTGAACATTTCACCACGCATCCCAACATTCTCTATGATCGTGAACTGACCAAAGTGGCGACGGCCAATCCAAATACCAAAAGATATCTCGACAGGGATGTTTTCACCTTCATTTCCGGCCTACCGCCGGAACAACAGGACAGGGCTAACCTGGAAAAAATCGATAGCAGCCTCGACTATAAATTACATTTTTTAGCTCCTGGCATGACACGAAAAGTTGGCTCCTATAACATCAGACTCGACAGCATCTTGCTTGGAACAAACCACAGGGAGTATGACCGCGAAGAAGATGATCTTGTGCTTTCAGGCATCGTTACGGTGACAGATTCTGCCGGAACAAGAAGTGAAAAAATATATCCTACGCTGATTGTCCGCAAAGGATTACTCTACAGCCTCACTGACCAGGTCAATGATTTCAATATACGGGGCAGACTCAAAGCTTCTGCGCTTGATAGCCTTTTCCCAATGGATGACAAACTTGCCTATGAGCCCTTGGTTATAAAATCAGGTGAAACCAAAACCTGGAATGATCTTGCACTCACGTTGCAGGGTATTGACAAAACTATTGATCATCCCAATTACCGGAGCATGGAGGGGGATATTGCCATACAGGCCGTGGTATCGATCAAAGGAAAAGACAACAAGACGCACATTGCGCGGCCATTGTATTTCATCCGTGATGGCAGCCCTCTAAATATGAAAGCCTATGTGCCCGATATCGGTTTACATATGAAGCTAGAGCGTATAGATCCTGAAAAAGAAGAGTTTCATCTCTATCTGGCAAGACTATCAGACACGCCTTTACTTCCTTTAGAGATTGCTCAAGATGCACCTCGAAATGATTATATCGTCCTGGAAGCGATTCTGTTTCCAGGCATCAATTTATTTTGGGCAGGTAGCCTTATCATGCTGATGGGCATGTTTATTGGATTGTATAAAAGACTTCGCAAGACATGATCACTAGTAACCTCCCTTTATGGTAAAGGTTGTCTGCATTGGAGCCGGACGTCTGGCCCAGCAGTTGATGCCGGCTTTAGAGGAAGCAGGGTGTCATATCATGCAAGTCTATAACAGGACGCCACAAGCCGCAGAGGCACTGGCCGAAAAACTAAAGGGTTCTTCTTACACAGCGGATCTCGAATCCATAACCCGAGAAGCAGACCTCTATTTTTTCACGGTATCAGATGATGCCATCACGCTTCTTTCTTCACAGATTTTCACCTTGCTTCCCGAAGATGCCATTGGTGTTCATTGCTCAGGCAGCCTCGGACTTGACGTATTACCTTTTGCAAGGAAAGCTGGATTCTATCCATTACAGAGTTTCTCTGCTAATCATGAAGTCTCCTGGCGATGGATCCCATTGATCATTACTACCCTGGATGAAGACATCTGGGAATTCCTGGATACCATTGCAGGACAATTATCTACTTCGGTGTATAGGATGACCGAGGTTCAAAAATCGAATCTGCATATTGCCGCTGTTTTTGCAAATAATTTTTCAAACCACATGCTGACCTTGGCTGAATCTATTTGCAACGAGCATCAGCTCCCTTTTGAAATATTAAAGCCCCTGATCCTCGAGACCTTCAGCAAAGCTATCCTCTCAGGTCCGCAGGAAAGTCAGACAGGCCCAGCTGTGCGTGGTGATGAAAAAACGATACTGAAACATCTTGCTTTGTTAGACCATCATCCTCAACTAAGGAATGTGTACCGTGTCGTGACGGAAAACATACGGGAAAATCTTAAATAGCCTGAAGTTTTTTCAATTTCTACTCGGTAACAACTTCGCTACGATATCGTCATAGTAAGGTCGTTCCTTGAGACTGGAATGCGATCCGGGGAAGAAGATTAAATCGAGTTCGATAAACTGATTCTTTGCATCAAAATCGCGTAGCACGACTGCACAACGTTTGTCATTGGTCAGGCGTGTATTATCGATCATCGGAAACTCAAAGAAATCGACTACGAATACGGGGTTGACCACTTTGTCTTCCTTTTCAGGAATCCGGGTACCGATTTTCAGCGCAACTGTGACTGTAGAATTGACTGTATCCTTTCCCTGTATGCTCAGGTGCACAAAATGTTTGATCGGTTCAATCTTTTGTCCACTCACAAAGGAATCGATAAACATGCAGCTAAAGGTATCATTGGCATTGAAGGCCAATGAATCGTAGAAGTAGACAAACTTCTCAACCGAAGCGACGCCTTCAAGACTGGCGAGTTGCTTTGTGGTCACCTCCTTCGACATATCGTAGATCCTGTTTTTGTAACTGGTATGGAGTAGCCTGTCTTTGGTCTCGTTGTTATTACGTCTATTGAGATACGTAAAAAGAGGTGTTAGGTTCAACGATTCGTGAAAATTGTACGCCAGCAATTCCAACTGAAGGATTTTTTCATCCATCGCTTTCGAATCCTGAAGGATGGTGCCGATAATGGAGGTAAACATATCCTTACGCAGGGCACTCTCAGATTCTTCACGTCTGCTCATGAGTTCAGTGTACAATCTGGTCTTGGCTTCGTTTTCCTGGTTTTGGTTGATATAGTCAGATGCAAAATAGCTGACCGTGGCAATGGTGATCGCCGTAATCAAACCGCCCAGCGGATGTAATACGATTTCCGCCTTATCCCAGATATCCTTCTCGCCTTCCTTGGGCTCTACTGTTTTTTTAGCTGCCATACATCACCTGCTTTGACCAGGGATAATGTGTACCCTGTAGAGTTGTTGGTTGAGAAAACATCATAAGTGGCACCTGCATGGTCGACTACTTCAAGTTTGTACTTGCCAACTTCCTTAATGGCCATAGAGAAATAACCATTTTTGTCGGTGAGGGTCGTCGCTATCACCTTGCCGTTTTGTGTGATCTGGATAGCCTGGCTCAACATCGGTTGTCCGTCCTTTTTGATCGTGCCGAAAATCTCGCCTGCAAACACGAAGGATGGCAGAAAAAACAAAAGAGATAGCATGATATGTCTTGTATTCATAGTTTGTGATATTTAGTGGTTAAATGACATTGCTGCCATTGGTGCTATATAATGTAAATATAGGCCGATTAAAAGTAAAATTAAACGCCCCTTGGGCTAATCCGGGTGTTTTCACATTTGTTTAACAGCAATGTTAAATGCATACAGCGTACATAACGAATCCGATGGGTGAATGTTTTACGGGGCAGAATGATATAAAAAATGCTTGCGCCATGTGGTTATATTTTCCCTGCTCGTGCTTTTGACACAAACCGTCATACTCGGGTTTAGCACCTACGGCGCGAGATTTGTGATTGCTGTCTCTGTGTTGCCGACCTGTTGCCCCTACGGGGCATTGATGATCATCGGGTAGAATTTCGCACAGAGGCGCAGTTAAGTTCATTCTCAGCCCTTTGCCCATAGCTCCTTGCCCTATGTCCTATGTATATTATTTTGCGCAGAGACGTAGAGGCGCAGTTAAATTCTTCCTATTCCCTTTACTCTGCCCTACGCCCTGTGCCTTTAATCTTAATCAAAGCAGAAATAACATCTAGGGCACAATCATAGTGTGTGTGGTTGTTGATCACCAGGTCAGCTTCGTGCTTGAAAGGCAGGATAAATGATCTGTAGGATGGCAAAACATGATACTCATACCGATGAAGGACATCTTCCAGGGCATAATTTCGTTCTCCGGCATCTCTGATGATGCGGCGTTTGAGTTTGATCACATCCTCGGCGTCAATGAAAATCTTCAGATCAAGCAATGACCGGATTTCATCAAAATAAAAAACAAATAAACCTTCCACCAGAATGACCGGTGCAGGTTTAAAAGTTAACACGACCGGGGTTTGTTTGGCGTTATTAAAAACATATTGTTCCTTACGCACTTCACTACCTTCTATCAGCATTCTGATATCCCGTGCAAAGGTTTTGTCATCGATCGATTGAGGCAAATCAAAGTTTTGGTACCCGGCATCATCCCACACCTGCACCTCCCTCGGGCGGTAATATTCATCCTGGGAGATGATGCAGAGTTGATCCTCCAAAAATTGATTGCGCAATTCATGAATGATCCGTGTCTTGCCAGAGCCACTGCCCCCGGTAATGCCGATCAGATAAGGTTTGTCTGCCATGTAGGGGCGAAAATAAGTGTAAAATATGAGTTGCTCTATGCCTTATGCTCGATGCTCTATGCCTTCCACCCTATCATGCTTATATTTAAAACCAAACTGAAACAAAATACCCAATACCAGCGCATACGCTGCAAATGTGAACCATATATTGGACCAGTCTTTAATGCCTCCGGTGGTAAAATAATCAACCACCCATCCACTCAGCCAACCACCAAAAAATGCACCGAGACCATTGGTCATCAGCATAAACAATCCCTGGGCACTAGCCCGGATCTTGATATCTGCTTCTTTTTCTACAAACAATGAACCGGATATATTGAAAAAATCAAAGGCCATACCGTAAATAATCATTGACAATACAAGGAAGATCAATCCACTACCCGGATCCCCGATGCCAAACAAAGCAAAGCGGAAGAACCAGGCGATGATACTCAACAACATCACACGTTTGATACCAAACCGCCAGAGGAAAAAAGGAATGCTCAGGATGAAAAGCGTCTCTGATATCTGTGAAATAGAAATCAGGATGTTGGGATGATTGACTGCAAAGGTGTCTTTATAAGCATCGTTGGCTCCAAAATCATCCAGAAATGGTTTGCCAAATGCATTTGTGATTTGTAATGCTGCACCGAGCAACATGGAAAAAATAAAAAAAACGGCCATCTTTTTTTTCCGAAACAGGATCAACGCATCAAGACCAAACGTAGTCATCCAGGATGAACTCTTCCTTACACCTGCCGGTTTGCATGCCGGCATGGTAAAACAATACAGGCTTAGCACCACAGATGCCGCACCACTCACCAGAAACTGAATGGGCGTTTGTGTCCAATTGAATAAGTCAACAAGCCACATTGCGCAAATAAACCCTACCGTGCCCCAGACCCGAATGGGTGGAAAATCTTTGACAATATTAAACCCCTTGTTTTCGAGTAGGATGTACGATACTGTGTTATTGAGCGCAATCGTGGGCATAAACACCAGCGCATTAAAGAAAATAACCCAATACATCATATCGGGATCTTCGACGTTGGAAGCCCAGAACAACAATAGAGCACCGGCCAGATGGCATGCTCCTAAAACCCGTTCTGCATTCACCCATCGATCGGCAACGATCCCCAGAAGGGCAGGCATAAACAAGGAAGCTATGCCCATCGTCCCATAAGTAGCCCCTATCTGCGTTCCGGTGGCGTTTAACACACTAAACATATAACCTCCAAGAGAAATAAGCCAGGAACCCCAGATAAAAAACTCAAGGAAGTTCATGACCATTAGACGGTGCCTGATATTCACAAAACGAGGTTTTAGTGAGACTGAAGTAAAACTTTCAGGCAGGGAAGATAATAATTAATGATACGTCACTACCAAAAGGGAGGATCAACTCCCGGGCAGAGAACTCATGGATGAGTCAGGGGAATGGAAAGTCTTTGGGACTGGAATAACCTGGATTCTCCGGTGATCTCATTGAAGAGTTGGGCAGTAATACTCAAATCCACCAGATAGGTCTGAAGATTGTCCGGAGATAATCCATAAGCACTGATCTGATCAATTAGCATTTTTGAATCCCCGGGTTGAACTCCAAAAGAACTACTCCACAGCACACCTTCCTCATCTCTGTAACTGATCTCTGCCCTGTTGGCTACAACAGCCGGAGAGCTATTTTCAATCGGTGTACTCAGCAAGGTAATTGGAAAATAACAGGCATCAACCGCCAAGTCCTGAACTCTGATCGTCTGTGATAAATGGGATCTGTTACCTAATGCATCCGTCACGTTAAGGCTGGCATAGATTTCTGCAGTACTGTCCTGAACAGGTATGACAATAGTTGAAGAAGTTGATTCATTGAACCACTCGATCTGGAATGGTGGAGTGCCCTGCGGCCTGACACTTAAACTTACGTAATTGGGATTCTCTAGCTTAGGCTCAATCGAGATCAGGCAAGGCACCAATGTGGTAGGGTCAAAATGAATACACTGTGTATATTGACAACCGGTATAAGCTAAAGATTGAAAACAAACATCAATATTCTCCTGATATCCAACGACACTTCCAAATGCATGGAAAAATGTTGTGGTCGGCCCATTGAGATCCTCCCAATAACTATATCCACTCATAAATAACCCCGGATGGGTTGTCAAAGAAATATCAAAACTATCGACCTCCAGGTCGGATAAAACAAAATCTTTCGAACCAGTTTGAATTGTATTAGAAAAGGCCACAACAGGATCATTTGCTACCGGCACAGCCTGGTAAAAGCTGAATGTCCAGGAAGGGGAACACTGGTCAAGACAGCCATTCATACTAAATATAGAAGTATAAACCTGCAGTGAATCCTTTTGCAAGTTAAGCGGTAACGACGTCCAGTCTTCTTTTCCTGCTTCTATTTTCACAGACCCTCCCTCAAAGATAGCTGTCATGCCGAATACAGGATCACCGGAGAACCCCGAAGGTATGTCCTGTGGATCTTTAACACAGGATACAATCAACACTGCCAGGAGCAGTGATAATATCCTGATCATCTTGTTAGCGTCCATAGAGTAAATAATTTAAAGTGATAAATGGATGCAGGGTCGCAAACGATCCATCCCAGTAATATCCCTCAGCAGTAAGTACTGCATCTGTCTCTGTTATAGAGGAAAAGTAAAAATCCGTACCCGCTGTTACTACGAGTCTTGGCGTAAGTTGGAATCCATAAGATACATCTGCTGTCCAGTGCAGCTTGCGCAATCCATCTGTCTTCACCCAACTATAGCTTGATGATTCCGACATACTGGAAGTGACCTGATCTTGCATCTGGGTGACCACTGTTCCCTGTGCTCCATATAACAGTTGCATTCCACCATGCATTCCAAACAGATGGCGATGCAATCGATACTGCATACCGATCCTGGAATAGACAAAATGTAGTTTATCCGGCGTCAGGCTATTGAAACTACTTCTGCTACCAAAAGATGGCTGATTCGTTGTTGATGTGCGTTCGAAACCAAAACCTCCGGCCTGGAGAAGATAGCCGGCTGAGAGCGAAAATTGAATTTTCGGACTTACGCTATAACCAATACCAACTCCTCCTCTGAATTTCCACCCAGATGAATATTCAGGCAAAGAAGGCAATACCATACCTACACCTGCTTCTCCAAACAAATACAATTCATTTCTGAAAGCAGTCACGGGCATGATCTTTGATGGCCCTGCATTAGAAACATATTCAATACCTGAAATATCGAGTGGTTCCACAAACTCAGTATTACGTGTCATTCTTTCCTGTGGAAAAAGGTTCCAACCCGTTTCATCATCGATTTTAACTTCCGGTTCAGGTGCTGCGTATACACCTGGGTCTTCGATCGTAACAGCTACTGCGTCAGAGACAATAACATAGGATGTGAGTGCATCACCTTCAACCTGGTAGGTGGTTATAGGGTCTGGAGACACGACGCTTTCGTCGACCTCGGGGTTCCTTTGATTGGCTAATTCTGGGATAGTTGGGGAAGTTGTTTTTACTGGTTGTTGAGGGCTTGATCCGGCTAGTTGAGTTGTCTGATGTTTAGAAGTCGGTGTTTGATCAGCGTGCTTGATGAGCTCCCGCATTGCTTTAGAAAGTGAATTTGTAGATGCTGTTGATATTGATTTCTGGTTATTGATTGCTGCTGAAGTGTTATTGGAAGCTTGGTTCTGTGCTATAATCTTAGTCGATTGGCTTTCGGACATCGGAGGATTTTTTTGGATTTCATCGTTCTGATGAGGTTGCGTTGGTTGTTGGGAATCCTGCTCTATAAAAAAGAAATAGCCGGCAAGGGAAGCAACGATTACAAGGCTTCCTAACCACCAAAGAGGTAAAACACCTCTGCGTTTTTTACCATGAAGGAATTCAATCATTTCCGTACGATGGGTATCATCCATCGGGAAATGGTGCTCTTCAAATTTCCTTTTCAGGATATCATCGAAGTTGTCTTTCATTTCAATGATGCTATTTTTGACTCTTTAATCAATACTTCTTTAATCTTCTTCCTGGCCTCATGTACATGCCACTTGGAGGTACCTTCGGAAATATTCAACATGGTGGCAATCTCTTTATGTCCGTAACCATCAATGGCAAAAAGATTGAAAACCTGCTTATCCATTGGAGACAACCTGTTGATCACCGCCATTAAATGCTCGAGATCTGTCTCTTTAGCAATATGATTTACTTCTTCACTGGGCCATTCCATTTCCTGCGAAAGCTGGCCATAGTAAACATGTTGCTGGTAATGCTTTTGTTGTGACCTGAACTCATCAATGATGCTCCGGAGCGTGATTTTTGATACCCAGGCTTTGAATGATCCGCTGTGATCAAACTGCCCGAGATGTTGCAGGACTTTTAAAAAACTCATATTGAGCCTTGATCCTGCTTCCTGCTGATCCTTGCAATAGCGGATACAAATGGACATCATGTAACTGTAGCATTGATCATACAAGCGCAGCTGAGCCTTCCGGTCTCCCTGGATACACTGCGCGATCAATTGCTTTTCGATATTCATATCAGACGTAGAAAAGGCCGCCGACGCATCATTCCCTCTAAATGACTTGCCGGCAGCCCTTTTCTCAATAAGAGATCTTTAGGATCGAATCCATTAATCCTGTTTTATAAACCTTCCGTAGAAGTGACCCTGATCACCCTTGAGGTTGATATGATACAACCCCGGTGCGAGCGACCCTACACCTACAGTAATGACACCATTTGTATTCCTTGCGCTGCTTGTATAGACAACTTTTCCTTGCATATCGATCATATGGATATCATAATTTGTATTCACAACCGGCAAAGGTATATTGATTTCCTCTTTTGCAGGATTTGGATACAATTTAATCTCTTCAAGCACTGGTTCATTGACAGCCGTAGTGCCCTGGTTGACGATCAGGCTAACCTGTAATTTTTCCGGGTTTTCAGGCGTTAGCGTCACCCAGATATCAGGTGATGTAAAGCCTGGAATATCATAACTGATTCTGTATGTTCCCCAAGGAAGACCCGTAAAGCGGAAACCGCCATCTTCAAGTGTCCATTGATAGTTCAATGGCAATCCCTGTGCATCCTTGATGAGCACTTCGACATTGGCTACTCCAGTTCCCCTTGATTCAACATTTTCTCCTGCAACCAGGTGATTAGGATCGTTTACAAATCCCCCGATCACTCCACCACCGGTGAAATCAGTTGAGCGAATCATATGAATGTCCTTCGTGACTGGCAACCAATTTGGTAAAGGCAGGATAACCGCTTCTTCCCAGGTTGCACTATTGAAATGATAAGTCGGAATAAAATCTTCAGCAGCTTGTGTTCCCGGTGACATGACTGCCTTGACAATGTATAGACCATCAGGCAATCCGTTGAAGGAATAGAATGCATTCTGTATCTGGGCGGAATCAACGAGCTGATACGTACCGCCAGAGTTGAAATCATATGAATAAGCAAATACCTGCCCCTGATAAAAGGATAGTGTATCACCAAATACATATCCGCTCATGACATTCTGGCCTTCTCCAGGTATGATCGAATCGATCGTAATGCATTGTGTTTGCACACATCCGAATATCGTCGTGACGGTAGCACAATATACACCTGGCTCCGTGATTTCAATCCAGGTAGACGAGTCTCCCGTAGACCATTCTATAATGGCTATCGGATCAAAAGATTGTATCTCTATAGATGGTGAAGGGAATGTATTGTAATTGAGGTTGACATAACAACTGTCCGCTTTGAAATTACATCCGGTGGATACACAACCTAATGAGTCCGTCACGGTCACACACAAATCATGAATGCCAAAATCAATAAAAACAGTTTGTTCAGTAGCTCCATTCGACCACTGATAGGTAAATGGTGGAGCGCCCCATGCGTTGGCTGTATATTCAACACCTGATCCAGAAGACGGATCAGCAGATATCCAGACACCACAGGAGTCTGCGTTCCAGAAATACACATCAATACAAGTGGTTTTTACGCATCCGCCAGCCATGGTAGTAACACAATAGTTGCCTTCAGCAGAAACGGTGATGGTCGGCCCTGCCTCTCCGGTGCTCCAAAGGAACGTAGCATTCTGGTTCGGATCATTCCAGATCGTTGCTGTCAGTTCTGCGGTATTGTTAGATGTATAATACACATTGATGAAAGCTTCACAAGGAAGGAAGAGAGTATCTACGCACGCCACTGTTTCACATCCGAAAGAAGAAGTTACGGTGACACAGGTAAATGCAGCAGGTCCTTCGATCTGGGTGACTGAAGTCGTATCACCGTTTGACCAGTTATATTCAAAGGTGCCCCATCCCCATGCATATGCTTCAGCATACCATTGCCCGGAACTGTCAGGATAGGTGTAAACCCAAGCTGAACATTCGGTGCCGAGATTATCAAAATCAACATAGGCACATGATATGGTAATACAACTGGAGTCAATAGTGACTGTCACGCAATATTCTCCAGCCTCTGTAACCGTTAATACCGGGGTAGTTTGTCCATTAGACCATTCGTAAGTGGGTGAATTTCCGCCAGGCATATTGAAAATAGGGTCTGTATAGACGGTGAGAACCGCCGTAGTCGTGTCGACATATTGCACATCGACCCAGCTATAGCAATAGTTGATACTCTCATAGCATCCTGTTGAAACACAACCTTCGGAATCAGTCATCGTCACACAATATGTTTGAGTCGGATCCTGTGGATATATAATTTCTGTTGTTTCGCCTGTACTCCAGAGATAAGACCATTCCGGTGCCGATGTATAACCAAATGCCTGTAACGTAAAGGTATTTGAATCAGTTAAAAAAGCACTGACATAGACAAAGCATGAATCTTGTACCCAACCATATTCATAGCAGGAGGACGTAGAGCATCCGCCATTGTCAGACATCGTTACACAATATAGTCCTGGCGAATTTGGATATATCACTTGCGTAGTATCTCCGGTACTCCATATATACCAAATCGGTTCTTGTCCGTAACCCTGAGCAAATAAGCCTCCGATAGCAGGATCTTCATAGATATATACTTCGCAGAAATTAAAGTCGTCCACGATAATACAGGTAGTGTAAGCACAGCCTGTAGCATCTGTAACTACTACACAATACGTACCGGGTCCTACATCCTGGAGGGTAGAGTTTGTTTCACCATTCGTCCAGAGGTAGCTGAATGGAGCTACGCCTTCACTGATAGCCTCGAGATTATATGTAGTACTATCCGCCGGATTCATGGTAGAAACGATATAAGCAAAACAGAAGCTATTTGAATCAAGGTTGACCTCAATGCAGTCTGTCTCTATACATCCAAATGGAAATATGACAGTTACGCAATACTGGCCTGAAACCTGTGGAAATATAGTTTGGGTAGATTCTCCCGTTGACCATGAATATTCAACTTGCTGTCCTGGTGGAACCCATGCGGTCAGTTGTACTTGATTGTTGGGATTCCATTCTTGCAATATAAACAGGACGCAGGAATCCTGAACGATTTCCTGACAATAGGTAAAATCAGCTTCAAAAACTTCATTACCATTAAGAATGGTGAAATACTGACTTTCGGTGGTACCCCAGCAATCAACCATGCTGACCTCCAGAAAACCTAATAAGCTTGGATTCTGAGTGGCAACATCTACTGAATAAGTCCCGAAGGTATTTGTGTAGGTGCTATATAAAGCGGCTGATGAATCAGCAAAGAATACGGATACAATCATATTTACCTCATTCTGAGGGTCACCTGTCTCGTTGGTCACTGTGCCATGCACATTGACATTCTGGGCCATGGCACCAAGCCATGACATTGCGGTAAGGAGGGTAAGTAGTAAAAGTTTTCTGTTGAACATACGGTTTTGATATTATGACTGGTTTTTTAAAATTACTTGTTTCAATCTACAATACGTTCCGTTTTGCCATAAGGTTGGGGTTCGTGGGCAAAATTTTGACTTATTTTGTAAATAATGGCAACAATTCCACTGGCCGAGCGCATGAGGCCCCGATCCATTGCTGAAATCCTGGGCCAGGAGCACCTCTTAAGTGAAGGTGCCGTATTGATGAAGGCCATCAGGTCCGGGAGGCTGCCTTCGATGATCCTCTGGGGGCCTCCTGGTGTGGGCAAAACTACCCTCGCCAGGGTTATTGCCGGGGAAATGGGCCGGTCATTTATCCCTCTTTCAGCTATCAATAGCGGAGTAAAGGATATCAGAGATGCCATTGACCAGGCTAAAAAGCAACGCTATTTTGATCGTCCGGGTCCGATCTTGTTTATCGATGAGATCCACCGGTTCAGTAAATCCCAACAAGACAGTCTCCTAGGAGCTGTAGAAGACGGAACGGTCACCATGATCGGCGCTACCACCGAAAACCCTTCCTTTGAAGTGATCAGTGCACTACTGTCTCGAAGCCAGGTCTATGTACTCAAACCACTGGATGAAGAGACTATGAGGAAACTCATCGCCAGAGCTATCAGCCAGGATGAGGAATTGAAAAAGAAACAGATTATCATCGAAGAAGATACTGCGCTCCTCCAGCTCACCGGAGGCGATGCCAGGAAACTATTGTCCGCGCTCGAACTGGTGACGAGTCAGGAAGAAGAGCCTATCGTCATCAATGATGCACATGTGATGGCAGCGATCCAACAGAACATCGCCTTCTATGATAAAGGTGGTGACCAACATTATGATATCATCTCAGCTTTTATCAAATCCATCAGAGGTTCTGATCCAAATGCGGCTATTTATTGGCTCGCCAGAATGCTACATGGAGGGGAGGATATAAAATTTATTGCCCGCCGTATGGTCATCCTTGCTGCTGAAGATATCGGACTGGCCAACCCAAACGCCATTTTACTTGCTCAGTCCTGTGCCGATGCTATCCAGTTTGTCGGAATGCCTGAGGCCAGGATTATTCTGGCCGAAGCAGTCATCTATCTGGCTACCAGCGCCAAATCCAATTCTGCTTATGAAGCTATCAGCGCTGCCATGCAAAAGGTAAATGAATCAGGCCCCCTACCCGTCCCGCTGGCATTACGTAATACACCGTCTCAACTCATGAAAAACCTGGGCTACGGTGCAGGTTATCAATACAGCCATGCTTATGAAGGTAATTTTAGTCAACAGGAATTTATGCCCGATGAAGTGTCAGGCACCGCCTTTTATCATCCCGGAAGCAATAAACATGAAAAAGACATCGAAGCCAAGATGAAGTATTGGTGGGGAGATAAGTATTCAAGTGAAGAATGAAAAGTGAGCAGCCAACTGTCAGTAGTCAACTGTCAACTGTTAAAAGGTAGAAATTACATATTAGGCCACTCACATTTCATTACTCATACTTTGACTCGCTCATTACAAGCTACACGCACAACTCATACTTCGACTCCGCTCAGTACAAGC
>JAWXAW010000141.1:0-11852 GCA_034439675.1 Saprospiraceae bacterium
AGTTGACAGTTGACAGTTGACAGTTGACAGTTCTAAAATTACCATGATAGGGATTTTTGACTTATGACTGTGGTCATTTCCAATGTTGATTTGTATGCGGCAATGGCTACATATTGGCAATCATCCCTGCGATTTTTTCAAAAGCGTCTTCATCTTTGATGACATATTGCTCTGCCCCTTTGATCAGGGTTTGCATAGCCACTCCATACCGTTCCTGGCTGGAGAGCATGATTACGTGGGCGGAGGGTAACTGTTTTTTAATAGTCTGTAGTATCTCCATGCCATTGGCTGCATCCTTGTGCACTGAATTGAGGTAATAATCAAGGATCACGACATCGGGCCCTTCGGACAGGTGTTTAAGGCATTCTTCGCCGGTTTGGAATACGCTGACAACATGCGCTTCCTTACGGGTCAGATAATCCTGCAGCGCTTCTGTAAGCATCGGGTCATCATCCACTACAAAGATCTTTTTGGTCAGGCTGCCGGACATGGGTAGAAATTTTATGCTAAAGTAGCTTATTCAAAGTTATTTAAAATGAGGATAGTTCGTTTATGGCATCCTGAATATGTTTCATTAGTGATGCAACCTGATTGCGAATATCCGGAGGCGGGACCTCCTGTCGGCACACCATTTCGATAGCCAGGGCCAAATCTTTAGTTTCAGACATGCCCATCATGATCCATTTTGTTTTGTAGCTATGAATTTGACTGGAAAGCTCGTTATAATCTTTCTGATCCATCGCTGAGGTTAAGTTCTCCATAAATCCGGGAGCCGTATCCAGAAACATACGGATGTATTTTCGCATTCGATCGCGGTCACCTTCGCAAAACTTTTCGAGGTAAGCAAGATCTGTTCTGTCCTCCCTTTTAGTTTCGGGGACATGAGTGGATTCGTTTGATTTACTGACAAGCAATGAAGTATCAGGAGCAATGTGTTTTATTTCCCTTTTAGTCGCTTTGGCTATAGCTGTCAAAAGTTGGATTACAGTAAACGGTTTTGGAACAAAATCATCCATCCCCGCAGCACGGCATTTATCAAGGTCGCTACGTATTACACTTGCTGTCAGTGCGATGATCGGAATCCGGCTTTTGGGTTCGTCGAGTTTTTCGCGGATATATCTCGTCGCCTGGTAACCGTCCATCACCGGCATCTGCACATCCATCAGGATGACATCGAAATCCTTTTTTTGCAGCCAGTCCACCGCTTCCTGCCCGTTAGCTGCTTCAGTGATATCAACGTTCGCTTTCGATTTGAGTGTGTCTGTCGCGACAGTTCGATTGTATTCATTGTCATCCGTCACGAGGATTCGCAATCCATTCAGGATGCTACCATCAATATGGCCTTTATTTTTTGACATCATAAGCTTTTGGGCCGAACCGGCAGGATAATCAATGGTAAAGAAAAATGTACTTCCAGCACCTTCTCTGCTCTCAACTTGTATATGCCCTCCCATGAGTTCCACCAAATCCTGGCTGATACTCAAACCAAGACCAGTACCACCGAAATTACGGGTATCCGATGAATGGGCCTGGGAGAAACTTTCAAAAACGGTGTGCAGCTTGTCTTCCGGTATTCCTATGCCTGTATCAGTGACGGAAAAGGAAGTAGCGTCTGTATCTTCATCCTGGGAAACAATTACGGATACTTTTCCTTTCTCAGTAAATTTAATGGCATTTCCGGCCAGGTTGATAAGGACCTGGTTGAGCCTGAAGGGATCACCAATCACCACTTCCGGAATACCCGCTTCCACCTCCAAAATAAATTGCAATCCTTTCTCTTCTGCTTTCTGAGATAGCGTTTGCTTTATCTGCTCCAGGACATCAAGGATAGAAAAATCAATGGTTTCCAACTCAATTTTCCCTGCTTCTATCTTCGATAGGTCGAGGATATCATTGATGATATGAAGGAGTGTATCACTCGAATTTTTAATGCCCTCCATATACGTTCGCTGACCTACTGTAAGGGGTGAGTCCAGCACTAGATTAGTCATGCCCATGACGGCATTCATAGGGGTCCGTATTTCATGACTCATATTGGCCAGAAACACTTCTTTGAATTTTTCGCTTTGCTCAGCGCGTAATTTTTCCTTTTCGATCAGGATGTTTTTCTCCTCCAGTTGGCGTTTGACTTTGCGGATATACTGAAGTCGGCTGAAAATCCCTACAACGAGGAGTAGCAAGAATATTCCGCTGGCTGTAAAATAATTGAGTTGAATTTGCTTTTGCTTTTCGAGGCCTTGCACTTCAGCTTCATTCTCTTTTGCTTCCTGTAGTTTTTCATATTCGGATACGTTTAAACTATTTTGAATGGTAACCACAGAATCATTAAGCGAGATATAGCCTAGTGCATACGGAAGTGCAAGTTCAGCACTGCCATTGGTTGCATAGAATTGGCTTAGTTCCTTTCTGTATTTCAAGATCTGGGCATTGGATTGAGTGAGCGTGGCTAGATCATATGCTTTTAGAATGGATGCTTCTGCATTTGCATATTCTCCTTTCGACTTGTAATGTTGATAGAGGTAATAGTAGCCTTCAAATTCGCCTTGCTTTGTAGTTATGGGGATGGAGGCAGAATCCCGCATAGAAATGGCCTTGGTAATGATGGAGAAGCCTTCATCTGGACGATTCATTTCCAGCAAAAGTCCCCCTTTTTCCGCAAGTAGAATCGTCCATATATCAAGATCTACAGGCAGCGTCAATACATCAAAACAAGCTTCAAATTTTTGAAAAGCTTCAGTATATGCTTTGTTTTGTTTGTCAATGAGGCCAAGAAACAGTAAGCTAAACCTAAGATTGTAATTATCTTTTGTTTTAAGGCATAATTCATACCCTTTTTGCAGGTATTTTTGAACTCGTTCAGAATTGCCCCACTTGTAATAGGTCATACCTGAAATATTGATTTCATTTATATATCCGTTCTGTGAAAATGATTTGAATCCTTCCGCTGCCCTAAGGTAAAAGCTGATAGCTTTATTGTAGTCTGCTTTATAGAGATAATACCCGGCTATTCCGTGATAGCATACGGCTGTATTTTCCTGGGGGCCGTTCAACTCGTAATATTTCAGCTTTTTCTGATAAAAGGCGAGACGCTCTTCTTGCAACCCGATATAATTATAGTAAATCCTAATGCTTCCTAGAATACCATACATGCCAAGCTTTCTATGCTGTTGATCAAAGGCTGTTATAACCTCTTCCATTTTTGAAATCGCTTGAAGCGGTTGTTTTTGATTCCATAGGGACAGGGCCTCATAATAGAGTCTGTATGGTTCATCCTCAATAAGTTTAAGTCGGCCATTTAATTTCAGTAGTTCTAAAATGAAATACATGACGGTGTCATTCGACAAGAAATCACCCCCATTTTCTACATAGGCCAGCAGGAATTCTAACGTATCCTTAGGACTTTTGGCCCTTTGTTGCAGTTGGCCCATTGAATCAAGGCTGCAATCAATGCATAACGAAATATGGGAACGTGCGGTACTCTGCGCTACCAAAGCAACGGGATGATTTGTCCAGAGATATAAAGAGATAAAAAATAAAAGGGGTTTGGCCTTCATGTAGCCAAGATAAATAAATTGCGCAGTATGTTGCTAAGGAAACAAAAGCAAGCAACAAATAGCCACCAAGATAAAATCATTCCTGATTATATCTTTTGTAATTTTAGAATACGTAACAAGGAGAATTATTGGGGCTAATAAAATCCATAAAGGAAGAATAGTATTGAGCAATACTCGAATCATCGGCTTACACTTTTTCTAATAAGCTTTGTTTTCATTATGCCGACATGCTGAAGATGTGTTTTTACATTTTAGCAGTAAGCCCGCTCAACCCATGTGTTATGTAATATGCTCTGAGCTGACTCACCTTCAATTCAAATTGCTCCTCAAACCAATGATTATACCGCGCTAAATGGAAAGCCTCGTATGCTGGATTCTGCAGGCAGGATACCACAGTATTTGCGGCCATGATGCCAGACCAGAGTGCGTTTAATATGCCCTGGCCGGCAGCGGGATCCAATATTCCCGCAGCATCCCCACAGAGTATTATTCCTTCCCGGCATACGGGATGATACATTCTCCATCGCATATTGTGTGCTTGCACTTCTCCTACGATTGGATATTGTTTCAATAGGTCAGGAGGTAGTAAGGATTTCTCTCCTCGCATGCTCAATCTGGTCCATGCACATTGATCCGGGGGGTTAGGGGCTAACCAGGTCCACTCCTCTTGTCCCGAAATAAAATGGGCTGCATGAGGGTCGACTGGATAAGAGGATATCCCTCCTGATATTCCCGTCCAGCACAATAAAGGTGGTGAGAAGAATTTTCGTTTCAGGTTTAACTTTTTTCCGGCAATTGCTTTTTTACCACTGGCATCTATAAGGTGTGTAGCATAAATAAGCTCTCCGGATCCGGTTTTGATGCCTACGATTCTATCCTGTTCCAGGATAAAATTCTCGATGGTTTGATTACAACGTATGGTCACACCTGACGCTCCTATCATTAAGAGCAACTGAGTATTGAATAGTTGACGATGGATATGTAAGCCCTGCCAGGTTCCATTTACGTCTTCCCCAAGAGGAGTATAGGTGTCACCGGCATAGATTCCATCATAAGTCGCAAGTGATGCCAGTTGTTCAGCACCTTCGGCTCCAATTTTTTCCAGGAGGGAAGAGACTCCAGGATGAATACTTTCAAGTGATCCCGGAAAAATGGTTGCAGATGCATCTGGCTTCGCAGCCTGTGTGACGATCAATACATTTAGCCCAGCTTTCCTGCATATTGCCGCAGCCGCAGACCCTGCAGGTCCTGATCCGATGACAATGACATCCCATGCCTCAGCATTTTGGTTATTCACCAGGTTTTTCTTGAACTCTTTATTGATGCCTATAGTTTATGAGACACGGCTTTAAAATCACAGCGCATACGGTGTTACTATCCTTTCTCGCGACTTGAAGATCGGGGCTATTCAATAGATTTACTTTAAAATGTTGACCATTTCGCCTTGCTGGATTTTATCGTTGCCATCGCTAATTTTGGTTTGTCACCAGGATGATCAACGACCTGGCATACATACAAAGCGGTGCATGCAACCCTCCTTCTGCCAAACCCATCCCAGATGACTTTTTTGCCGTTCACATCCACAATGACATACAGATAACCTTTTCCTGACACCTTTGCATTTGCTTTATCCGTAACCCACTTTGTATCTGCCCCAATGAGATTTGTGGGAATGCCCCAGCCTTTGGCATCTTCCTTTCCGAAGTCAACAGCCTCTGCACTGATCAGCCACCAACGCGTGAAGGCCACCATTTTAACTGCACTAGTATATCCTTTGAAATTCACTTTCGGGAGATGATCAATACAATGTTTCAAACATGCCATTCGGGCGATCAACTCAGCACTGGTCAGTTCTCTCAATTTTGACATGTCCACATTACCATCCAATGCATTTTGCACAACATCGGCGCGGCCTATGTCGGCAAAATTGATTTTCCACTTTCCATCTATGTTTTCCAAAAACGGACCCTGCACGCCATCCCAGCCGAACGTTTCTTTTTTCATCGCCTTGCCTGCAGGCGAATTTTTATGAAATCCGATCTCATCATCCAGTAAAGGAATAGCAGTTGGGTTTCTGCTCCAGGGATCAAGCGAACCCTGATAGGTCCTCGCTGCATCAGGAGATGATGCCGGCCACATGCCATTGGCGGCTGCACACAGTTTCATATCCTCCACAAATGGCGAGCCCAATCCTTCCGTGCTCAAATACACATCTGTACTTCCGGGTTTATCTGCCGAATACGTGATATCCCATCCGGGTGCAAAGACCGAAGAAGCGACATCCGGTAAAAACCCGGAAACCATATATCCTTTAGGTAGGGTAGGGTTGGAAAATTTTCCGGCCTTTGCTGCAGGCATGATAGTCTTTGATTTATGACTGAGCACAGCCGTATAGGTATCGATGGATTCCTTAGTAGAAAGTAATTCAGGATTTGGAGACAATCTGGCGGTGGCAAGGCTGGATAATCCACCTTCATAAAAATGACTGACATTGACAGCTATACCAGGTGTCACATCATACGTCATCAAATCAAAATTGTCTACCTGAGGAAAAAAATCAGGTGCTGTCACAATCGAAAAAGCCGGCAGACTGTTTTGCGAAAGCCCTTTTAGTGCAGCATTATTACCAATGTCGATCCGGGCATTGACAGATCCTTCGCAGATACTGTCTTCAAATAGTGGGGCCTGGAACATACCGTCGTTGAGCCGCTGCTCAAAATCACCTTCCTTTGGTATTTCGCGATAACCAATGGTATTGACGGTATCTTGTTCGTGCGTGATGTTCAGAAACAAAGGTTGTGTCCTTGGTTCATTGTATTGGTTTGGGATCTTTTGATATTCTTTTCCTTTTAATTTAACCAGTAACTCCACGTCCTGCACTTCTTGTGTATTGAAACTTGTGAAATACCTGTTGCGGGAATATCCATCTTCTCCCGGTATCATAGCGGGCACCCAAAAATATACAGGCTCATTGCCCTCCTTCGAAAGGCGTATAAGTTCATTTGGCTGTGATATCACCAGAAATGAAGACTGGACATTCGTAGACTTGCTGTCTTGCACGATCAGGTGCGAGGAGGTGCGCACGGTTGGTTTGATATCCTTATAGAATTTGAGATCCGTGTGTTCAACTAATTTGGCCAGTTTTTCACTCCGGTGCAGTTCACTGAAATGGAGTTGAGCTTCACCAAACAAGAGGTCATGCTGGAATACTTTGCGGATCGGTTGTATAAAGGTGCGTTTCGGATCATCCTTGTCATCAAACTTGTCACCGGGTTTGAATACACCGGTGGTCATCAGCTTGATATCCGTAGATTTAACTCTCCGCGCTATAAAGAGACCATACCTTGCAGGGACTACTGCAGAGCGTTGTACCGGGACACCATCCTTGGGTTTATTTGTAAAACACCTGTTGATTCGGTCAAAATTCATTTCATGTTGTCCGACCCTGGCTACTCCGGTTCTGGAATAGACCATATCCGCATGTTCATGATGAGGAGTCTTGAAGGCAGGGCGGTACTCATAAGCAAAGACAGCAAGAACCAGCTCATCATTTGACTTCACGCCGTAGATCGTCTTGAGATGATCCCACTCTGCAAGTGCATAGATGTAGTTTTCCAGTATGTCCAGTTGGGCAAGATCAGGATAAGCTAGGATTTTCGGAGAGCGTACTCTTGGACTTGCCAGTGCGTGGTATAATAGACTGAAGGCGGGAAAACCTGGCTTGATCAGATTCATGCCTGCAAAATCATCATATCCGGATTCCGGATCGTCCGTCAGCTTTTTGAGCGTAGTGGCATTAAGGTCTTTCAGCAATTCCGCATTGCGGGCCTCACCAAAGAGAGACAGATTGACGCCGGCCACCTCTTTGAGATAGCTGACCCAGCCATTTTTTGAAAGCCATTCGACAAGGTCTGTGAATTCATTCTGGACGGTGGCACTGACCTTGGCTATATCACCTGGATTATTTTCTAATAGGGAGAGCAGATGCATGCTGCTTCTGCCGCTGGAGAAAGTCGTGCTCAAGGGTCCGAGGGCTGCAGCAATAACTCCTAACCTTAAAAATTCTTTGCGATTCATAAGTAGTGTGTTGAAGACGTTTTCGAAAACAGCGTATGGTTTTAAATATTTGGTTTTGTGTCACCCTGAGCTATACGTCGTCAGGATGATCCAAATATAAAAAGATTTGGGTTATTGGGAAAAAGTGCATATAACGGAATCTGAGGGGACGCACAGTCCGGCGATCTCGATTAGGTGACCGCTATTTCATTAGTATCATTTTTCTTGTCGTGATGGTATTTCCTGCTTTCATTTGATAATAATAGGTCCCTGAAGATAATTCTTTGCAGTCTACATACACAGTATGATCACCCTGCTGTCTAAACTCATCAACAAGCGTTTTAACTTTTCTTCCAAGTGCATCTACTACTTCCAGTCTTGTATGCTCGCTTACCTCTGATTTCCAACGGATGGTTGTGTAAGACTCAAATGGATTGGGATACATAGTTAGAAAATGGTCAGAATGGATATTTGGGATAGAGGAGGCTATGTCGAGGGTGAATTCTATTTCATCTACAAGCATATCATTGCGGTAAAAACGTGCACTCCATTCTCCTGTTTTGTTGACTGTAGGCACATTAATGTAGCTCCAGTAATAAAAATACCATGCATCACCTGGTACCTCGTAGCTGTAAGTGAATGTTAGGGTGTCATCAGGGTCGTACCAATTGATAGTGAGGTCATCACCTTCGCGGAGTCCATAAAGAATGGACCAATACGTAATTGATTCATCAGCAGCGTTGAAGTGATTTATTTTTATGGGTTCCTCACGCAGCGTATCTAAATTGGGAATAAAATTAGTTAATCCTGATGTCCAAATATCAAACGTGGTGTCGTAAGGTGTAGTATCTAACCAAAGTGAATTTGCATTTCCGCAACCCCCTTTAAAAGGGTCAACCAGTTCCAGCGAGTCCCACCATAACTCAAAGTGCAAATGCGGATCCGAACTATTTCCGCTACTTCCAACCAATGCCATTCTTTGTCCTGCGCTGACCGTGTCTCCTTCCATAACATTAATGCTAGGATATGCCAAATGTCCGTAATAGGAATAGTAACCGTTGAAATGTCTTAAAGCTATGTAGTTCCCAAGACCCTTGGTAGTATCTGACTGCTTTTCGCGATCAAACAATCCATCTTTAATGAACGTCACTACGCCATCTGCTGCAGCTAACACATTAACACTAGTATCCATCATTGCAAAACTGCGTATCACAAAATCCGTCCCTTCATGCCCATTATAGGTCTTATTTCCACACTGGTAATCAAGTATTTCATTTCCATTCCCCCAATCTACATAATTTACGATGATGAAATCTTTGCCATACTCACCCTCTATGGGCAGATGTAGAAATGCTTGAGCCGAAACATCAAAATGCAACTGCAGTAGAAAAAATATTGAGATCCACTTGAATCTTGTAATTGCATTTTTTGGCGTTCCAGCCAGAATGTATCTCCTATATTCCATTTGAATGGTAACATAGTTTACAAGAACATTTGGCTTTTTGGCAAAGTGAATATTCTTTTCTTTTAATGAATTTTGCATTATTATTTCATTTTTTTCGTACTGCTTGTCTTTTAAAAGGAGAAATAACTTTTCGGGACTTCATGCAGTATTGACATTTTAGCATGACACTCTTTGGCAAGTACTACACTTCAAATATGCACAAAAATTTCAACAAAGCACTGCACCCCGCATTGTCGTGTAACCCATGTCTGTGCCTTGAATGGTAAATTTAGTTCTTTAAAGAAAGAATTCCCAGCGAGTGGGCGTCCTTTGAGCGTGGGCGTAGCATCCCGATGTAGTAATAAAAATGAAAATCAGGAGATAGGATATAGGAAATAACGAGATCTGATACTTCATTAAATAGTTGTTGTGAGGTAACACACCATGTCCCACCTGCCGACGAGATCATCTCACTTTAGCCTATTCCTACCCCAACTTTAAGGGTCATGGCTGTCATATTGCCATCTATGACGTAAATGTTTGGAATCCTAAAGGGTATGGATAGAGAGGTATGTACATGCAGCAACTAAAATTGCATTTCATCTTTCCGACTTAAAGGTTTTACGCCAGTTGAGCCCAGTGTTAAATAATTTTGGGATAAGAAGCTGATGGGATCTGGCATAAAAAAGCTCCGCTATAATGCAGCGGAGCTTTATCATAATTCGATCTCTTTGGCTTATTAGTGATGATGGACTTGTGATACATGTTTTTCTACTTGCGGCTTGCTGCCATCTATTACATCAAAGCTGGCCATCATGCCCGCAGCATGGTGTTCGATGATATGGCAGTGATACATCCACGTCCCGGGACGGTTGTCAGGGATCCAGGCTATCTTGACTTTGTTTTTTGGTTTCAAATTGTACGTATCCTTCCACGCTTTGTATTCAGGGGCCTTACCGTTTTCTTCAATGACCTGAAAAAAGAAGCCATGCAGGTGAAACGGGTGGTCCATCCTGCTGACATTGTCGATCTCCCAGATTTGCAATTCGCCAACTTTGACAGGTGTATCCGGTCCATGTACCTCACCATTAACTTTAAAGTCCAGACCCTCTTTCCATGATGGGCCTACAGATAGCTTTACCTTTCTGGTGATAGCTGCATCCTGTGGGGCCAGAGTAGGGATCGCTCTAAGCAACTTGTCGAGGTCCTTATGCTTGGCCACGCCTTCTTCTTTGAAGTGAGAGGGTGTCAGCCCAGTAAACTTCTAAAACTGGCTGGACAGATGGGCCGTACAACTACAATCAAGTTCCAGGGCTATCTTGGTCAAGGTCATTTGGTCATAGCTGAGGACTCCTAGGCCTTTTCGATACGCTGCTCTACAAAGAGGTTTTCAATTGTTCTGCCTTCTAGCGACGAAAACGCACTATTTAGGTGGGTGTATTCAGGATGGAGCTGCTCAGACAGATTTTGAGAGATATTGCGCTTGATGCCTTTATTAAAACTTTTGAAATGCTAGGCTGAACAATGGGAACAAGTCAAAAGCAAAAGAATTGTAACCGAAAATAAATTTCTCATCTGATGAAGATGAGGACGGTGTTGCTATTTTACTTTACATGTTGGTGACTTGCGCCATTAAATAAATAAGTTTTAGTACCAATAAAAATTGGCTACCAAAAATGTAAGTTTGTAACTATTCACCCTAATGTACAACAATCGCTGGCTTAACTAAAGCATCAAAGGGATGTTTACCCTGTAGGATGGCCGTATCGATGATAGACCGGAGGATGGCATAGTCCTTTGCTCCATCAAAGGTCCTGAATAACGAGCTAACGCGCATTTTCACTTTTGTGCTTCTCATTGCCCGCTCACTCATATTATTGGTGGGAGGTACTAACCGGTTTCGAAGGCAGGTGGTTATATAAAATCTAAGCTTGGATAATCGGTTACGAAACACATCTACTTTTTCATGCGCTCGTCCTCGAACCCGATTGAGGATACTAAGTAATTCTTTTTCTATTCTTTGAACCTTATTTTTGGTTAGTTCTTTCTCTTTCTTTAATTGGATGATCTGCTCCAGCTTTGATTTTAGTAAAAGCGCCCACTTCGAATTATACTTTTTATGAAGACCATCACATTCCCTCAATAAATGAGCAAGGCAAATTTGTTTATCTGGTGTGTTGATTTTAAGTTGTGCAGGGTAGCAATTACTAACCATAATAAAGTTTTGTTCGTCACTCCATAATGCTTCCATCATGGTGGCATATCCCCGATTGTCCGACACCCTCAGGTAGGCATTCTGTTCATTGCACCATACCCACATCCACCCTTTTTTACCACCAATGCGACACCCAGTTTCATCCGATCCCACTACAGGACTTGCTTTTACTTTTTCTAACAACTGATCGTATGTCGGACGAAGTTCTTGCGCTTTGCGATGAATTGTATCCCATACAAAACCCTTACTAATGTTGGCTCCGGTCAGTATTCGGATGCATTCTGCAATCCGGTTTACGGAACAGTATTGCCGTGAGCTCCAATATATTCTAAAATTAATTTTAATAATGAAGAACTTATTCATACAAAGACATGTATAGTAGCAGAAAAAATTGTTGAGGAAATTGACTTGGACGATACTGATTTTTTAGCTTTAACTAAATATTTAAAAGGTTATTTATGGACAGGTGATAAAGAACTTTACAACGGACTAAAGAAGAAAAATTTTAAACGTATTGATAACACTGCTGAATTAATTGTATTTAGAATAGTCAAAAGCTAACTTGCAATTCAAATTCTACAGG
>JAWXAW010000142.1:0-14176 GCA_034439675.1 Saprospiraceae bacterium
GCACTGGAGTAAATCCGGTGCCTTTTTCATTTATGGAACATCGTAAGGTATATGTACACTGTTTACGTCCTTTATTCTGATCAATACGACAGGATTTATCCTGGATGTCCTTCTGGTATGATTTAAATCATGCCTTGTGATGAAACGCAGCCAACAACTCCCTCACCTTAGTCCATTTCATGCCCGGATAGCGATCATTGTCGATCCTGTCCAACTTTGACCTTTCGTCAATCATGTTCCTCATGTATTGCATGCCCTGCCAGGCAGGATATAACTCTGTCTCTCCCGGAGCCATCTTTCGGGCAATTTTAATAATCGTACTCAACCATCCGGGGCCACCGGTCCTCAACAGGTGAAATTTCTTTCCTGAAATTTCTGTCATCACCTGCCTGATATCGCGGGGAGTGGGCTGATCACCGGCTATCCAAAGAAAACGAGGAGTCGAAGGGTCAAGCGCAGCATTTGCTGTGAATTCAGCGGTATTATCTACAGTTGTGAATTGCATCGTGTGTTCCGCTTTTCCCCAGTACAAAACCAACTTCTGTTTGAAGAAGATCAAAGGCATCTGTCCGGTAAGCATGTCGGCAAAGGCCCCGCAAAAAATGGTAGTTGCTTTGATGGGAGCAGCATCAAGTAGGGTATGAAATTCACGTCTCCAGTCTAAGTTGCGGTTTTCACCCGGCGAGAATTTGGTAAAATCAATGGAGTAATCGGAAGGAATAAACCGCGGAACCCCAGCTTTGACGGCCGCATCCAATAATACTTTCTGACTATCGATAATTACGTCCCTTAAACCAGCCATGGCAGATACCACGCAATCAACCCCTTCACATGCTTCGGCGACCTCATCAATCTTTGACATGTCAACTTTAAAAACTTTGGCACCCGCATCTTCAAGGCTAATTACTTTTTTAGGATCCGAGTCCGGGCGAACAATAACCCTTACTTCAGCTCCTTTGCTGATTAAAGCCCTGGTGATCTGCCCCCCAAGATTGCCGGTGGCGCCCGCTACTAAAATTGCTTTTCCCAAACATTTTGATTGCATTGCTTCTTACACAATACTTAATTTTCAAATAGAAGCAAAGCTAACAGCATAGATAAGCTAATGTTTAAGAGCCCTGCTATCGTAAATAACATCATGGGTTTTTTAAAAAAGGGAATAGTACTGAAGGCGACCTGCGCCTGGACTTTATTAATGTTTGTGTGCATTCAAATAATGCTCCTTCAGCAGGTCCCTCCCGAAATCCCCATTGAAATCGCGCCACACGAAATGGATATGGTTAGCGTGGTTTTGCGTATTGTCAAATTCTACTAAAAACGATTTGCCCTGAATACGATAATAATGGGGTTCTCCCTTTACGGTACTACCAGCCCAACCGAAGTGCACGGATTGAAAATCCTCCGCCTGGATATTGCGCAGACGCTGTTCAGCCAGGTCTTCAGGCATAGAGGAGAGATACGCAGTTAACAAACGGCTTAAAACCGTTTTCTGTTCGGAAGTCATTTCCATCACCGCAATTCCGACATCGGGTAAGGGACCAACCTCCGTTGCATTGGAAGTAACAATTTCCAAATAGGCCTCTTTCTGAAAAATGGCTTTCTGTCTTTGTTCACGAGTAAAAAGGGACATCAATTCAAAAGCAATATCTTCTTCCCCGGCAATAGCCCGTTTTCCTTTTTGTGGTCCTTCTCTCACTTCGGCAGGATTGGACCCAAAGAAGAAAGGCGAAAAGGCCACTTTGTTTTTTACAATCGTAAAATTTAAGACTACATGGTGCCCGGAAAACATCCATCCCCAGGTACTATCCGGATGTGGAACCCCATAGATGGCCATCAGATAATTTTCGGGAATCCTATTGGGATTTTCAGGCTCAAGATCCCGAAGCACATACTCCAGGCTCATGATGGTTTGGGTCCTGCTATATCCTTTATCACTCAAAAAATCTTTGAGCAATTCAGTAAGCTTTTCCTTTTGCGCAGGATCAAAGTCTTTCATAGCCATCCCATCGGCGAAATACATCGATGCCGGAAGATAGGACCAGCCATGGGGCGCCATATCATAGAAAGGGTAGAGCACTTCTTCCTTTTGGTTGTCGGTCAGGGAAAAAATAAAATCCAATGCCTTTTCAGAATGAGAAGTTTGTGCCAATGAAAGCCTGGCGCATGTGCAAAAAATAAGGGTGACACTTATTTGTAAAACAAAGCGAAAATGCATAGCTGGTCTTGTGTTGAATTGAAGTTGAAAGGTAAGACGAATCACTTCATGGTGTGCTATTCTTCTATGGATTTTGTGGCAACCGCCAATGGAGATGCCTGCAGCTTTTTCATGATGACATACATGGCGCAGATCACAACCAGAAAAGCACCTACAGAAATCATCTCCATTTTGCTCAGATTGGAGAGCACCCATAGTATGGCAGCAAGGGCCATGCCAGGTATTAGAAGACC
The DNA here is from genome assembly GCA_034439675.1 of Saprospiraceae bacterium. GTDB lineage: Bacteria > Bacteroidota > Bacteroidia > Chitinophagales > Saprospiraceae > Opimibacter. Next base: position 2,449 of record JAWXAW010000142.1, read on the forward strand.
ACCGGGTACTTTAAATGTTTTTTCTTCGTCCTGTAGTTTAAGTCTCCTCAGTTTAATCATGGCGAGGATCACTCCAAAGTAAATCAGTAAGAGTGCACCACTGGCCAGTACCGCCAGTTGTTTGAAACCGCCTGAAATGGAGAAAACAAAAATTAAGGAAGCGTACGTTATCACCGCCCAATGTGGTGTAGAAAACCGTGGATGAATCCTGCCGAGAAATTTTGGAAATATTCCGTCATTAGCCCCTGCAAATAATAATCTCGGCGAAGTCAACACATCGCCGCTTACGGATCCAAACCCTGAAATAGCAGCTGCGGCGACAAGCAGGGTTGCTCCGAGAGAACCCACTATTATATTGGCCACAGCAGCCAGCGGCGTCGCTTTAAACTCACTTAGCTGAGGACCCAATACACCCTGAACTATAACCTGAAGTAAAATATAAGTGCTAAAGACCAGTAGTCCACCCAGTAAAATACCGGTGGGAATGGTTCGCTTGGGATTTTTAATTTCTCCGCTGGCGGACAGTGCCGATTCAAATCCGGCAAAAGCAAAAAATAAAACAAGGGCTGTTTCACCAAATGCTTTGAGGGTTGGGAGTTGATCCCATTGCAGATTGACAGCTTTGATATGATTGAACCCAAAAATGATGATGCCTAAGAGGGGCAGGAATTTGATGATGGTTACGATCTCGACAAAACGAACACTTTCTTTAGCACCGCGTATATTGACCAGCATCATAAAAGCAATCATCAACAAAAGAAGTAAAGAACGCATCCACCATCCGGAGAAAACAGGAAAGAGCACCGCCAGCGAATCCGCAACCACATTCATTACGGCCGCACTGCTCAGAATGCCCCAACCAAAAAAGAATAACCAGTTGATGATAAAACCGGCGAAAGGACCAAGCGCCGCTTCCACATAAGCATACGAACCACCGCTGGTTTTGATGCGGCTTCCGATCTCCACATAGCAGAGCATGATAGCGGCAAACATGAGACCGCATAAAATATATCCAATAATAGCAGTGGGTCCCAATTGGATGCCAATAATAGCCGGCAGTACAAAAATCCCCGCCCCAATGGTGAAGTTAAAAACCGAAGCTGCAATGCCCGGTATACCAATGACTCGCTTCAGGCCTTCTTCTTTATCTTCAATATGCATGGGTGGTGTGGATAAGGAAAGTAAAGTAGGAAAAAAGTTTAACCAGCGGCCATTTCATGCAAGCAGCTGGAGCAAAACATTAGCCCTTGTTGGAGTTTGCTCCAATAAGTATGCAGCTGGAGCAAAACATTAGCCCTTGTTGGAGTTTGCTCCAATAAGTATGCAGCTGGAGCAAACTCCGGCAGCGGCAAGTGCATACTGAGCAAATTCCCGTTGCGGCTAATACTCTTTTTTCATCTTTAATGAAAGGGGTCTACGTCAATTCCGATGCGGACAGTTGAGAGTGACTTACGTTTTACGATGCCAGTCTGGAAAGACCGAAGCGTATTTTTGATTGCTGCAATGACTTTGCTATCACGTTCCATCTTAATATACACCATGTGTATAAATTGATTTCGTATCCGGGCAATGGATGGGACACTAGGGCCTAATATTCTGTTACCAAATTTGCTTCGCAATTCGATGCATAGTATTTCCGCAGCTTCGCGGCTGAGGTCAGCGTTTTTATGCCGGATAGTGATCGCAATCTGTCGAACAAAGGGAGGATATTTAAACACTTCGCGTTCTTTGATTTCCCTGTTATAAAAGGAACGGTAATCTCCCTTTATGACATCGGTAAAAACGGGATGCACCGGTTGATAGGTCTGGATCATCACATTGCCTTGTTCAAATTTTCTACCTGCGCGTCCACTCACCTGTACGAGTGTCTGAAAGGTACGTTCTGCTGATCTGAAATCCGGATAATGCAACGCCTGGTCAGCATAAATAACGCCCACTAACCCAACATGATCAAAGTCTAATCCTTTAGTCACCATCTGTGTTCCTACAAGGATATCAATATTTCCTTTTTCAAAATCATAGATCAGATTCTCCAGATTGTTTTTACCTCTTGTCGTATCAAGATCCATACGCTTGATTCGTGCGTCAGGAAATATATCGGAGAGCTCATCTTCTATTTTCTCTGTACCATAACCTTCCAGTACCAGCCTTGGTGATCCACATGCCGGACATAAGTTTATGATGCCTTTCGTCGTGCCACATAGATGGCAAACCAATACATTCCTTGCTTTATGATAGGTCAAGGTAACATCACATTGATTGCATTCCGCCACCCATTCGCATACACCACATTTCAATACAGGTGCGTAGCCACGACGGTTTTTAAATATGATTATCTGCTTTTTATTCGCAAGTGTTCTTTTAATCTCTTCTATAAGGGAATGGCTATACATCGAACCGGCAGCCGATTTATCTTTTCGCCGGTCGATCAGTTTTACGTTTGGAAGTTCAAGGCCCTGGTAGCGCTCTTCCAATTCTACAAGCCCGTATTTGCCTGATGCTGATTGAAAATAGGATTCTACCGAAGGCGTTGCAGACCCGAGCAGTACTTTCGCTTTAAGTTCTTTTCCCAGGACAATAGCCATATCCCTGGCATTGTAGCGAGGATTAGGATCCTGTTGCTTGTAGCTGCTATCATGCTCTTCATCTACGATGATAAGTTTCAGGTTTTGAAATGGGAGAAATATGCTTGATCGCACACCGGCAATGACAGGAATTCCTTTCATGACCTGATTCCACACATCAACTCTTTCATTTTCATTCAACCTCGAATGTGATACCGTAATCTTTGATCCAAAAATCTCTTTAAAACGGCTCAGTAACTGGACACTCATTCCGATTTCGGGCACGAGGTATAGCACTTGTCCACCTTCCCTGATCACATCCTTCATGATTTCGGTATAAAGGATAGTCTTACCACTTCCGGTCACGCCGTGCAATAAAACAACTTCCTTCTCTTTCCAGAGCTCCAGAATATTTTTTAGGGCCACCACCTGAACGGTAGTAAGAGATGCTGGTACCACTTCTACCTTTTTCCCGTAGCGGTCCATGCGGTTGACCTCCCTGATGATTTCTTTGAAGATCCCTTTTTCTATGAGAGACTGCAATACGCTTTTTCCAACTTCAGCCCTTATCAGTATTAATTTAGGGTCAATAGCCGGAAGTTCCTTACCGGCGATAGCCAGGTACCCGAGCAGAAGATTGGTTTGTTTTTCTGACTTAACCACCTGCTCAAATGCCCCCTGAAGTCCGGCTTCAGTCCTGTATTCATCACTAAGCCCGACAAGTTTTATCTTTTTTGGGATGTATTTTTCTGCCAACTCCTCCACCACCAAGATCAACCCTAACTGGTATAACTGAACGATGTGTGGATAAAGCGCTTTAAGCCCGCTGGTTTTCTGCAGATCTTCAAGAGTAACCGAGGTTCTAGATTGTATAAGCCTGAATAGGGTATATAAGGGTTCATCCAGTTGAAGTATATCATTCTCATTGGCCGGCATTGCCCGGATTATCGTTTCGCTGGAGAGTAACAACGCTCCAGGAAGGGCTGCTTTCATCACTTCTCCCATCGTGCAGCAGTAATATCCAGCCATCCATTGCCAGGTGCGGTATTGATCGGCAATGATAACAGGTTCAGAATCAAGTATACTGATGATCTCTTTGGTCCTGTATTCCGGCTTTCTGACCCCCATTTTGACTATCAGCCCGGCATATCGTTTTCTGCTGCCAAACTGAACTTCGACCCGCTTGCCGAAGGCAGCCTTTTCCATCAGATCCGGTGGAATCAGATAGGTATAGGTATTATCCAGCGCCAGGGGCAGTAGAATCTCCGCATAAGTACCTTCATGGACTGACATAGGGGCTAAGGTCTGAAAATTAAACTCTTCACGATATATATTGCTGAATCACCTTCAATCTGTCAAGTACAATTATTTTTGCGACTTATTGTTTTAAACAATCGTCATGGCCCATTTTTCAGAACAGGAGATCATCCGCAGGCAGAACCTGCAAAAAATCATAGACCTGGGGATTAATCCCTACCCACCGGATCTATATCCAGTCAATGCTTATGCTGCTGATATCAAGAGGGATTTTAACCCGGAAGCGCCTAATTTACAGAATGTAGTCCTGGCTGGCAGGATGATGTCCAACAGGAACATGGGAAAAGCTGCCTTTGCTGAAATACAGGACAGCAGCGGCCGGATTCAGGTCTATATCAACCGGGACCAGATATGCCCGGGAGAGGATAAAACGCTTTATGATGAAGTATTCAAGCATTTACTTGATCTGGGGGACTTTATCGGAGTCAAAGGATACACCTTTGTCACAAAGACAGGAGAAACCTCCATTCACGCCAGCGAACTCGTCCTACTGAGTAAATCTTTGCGTCCGCTTCCGGTCGTCAAAATAGATGCCGATGGAGTGGTGCACGATGCATTTACGGATCCTGAGCAACGGTATCGTCAGCGCTATGTTGACCTCGTAGTTAATCCTGGAATTCGAAAAGTATTTGAGGACCGGACAAAAATGTATAATACCATGCGGTCCTATCTGAATGCGAAAGGATACCTTGAAGTTGAGACCCCTGTTTTGCAACCTCTGTATGGTGGTGCTGCTGCAAGACCTTTTAAAACGCATCACAATACGCTCGATATGACCCTATACATGCGTATTGCTAATGAATTGTATCTCAAGCGGCTTATTGTCGGTGGCTTTGACGGCGTATATGAATTCAGCAAGGACTTCAGAAATGAAGGAATGAGTCGCTTTCACAACCCTGAATTCACCCAGATAGAATTGTATGTAGCCTATAAGGATTATGAATGGATGATGAATCTTGTCGAAGAGGTCATAGAAAAAGTAGCCATTGATATCCATGGGGATACTAAGGTTCAGGTTGGAACAAACCTCATTGATTTCAAACGCCCCTGGAAGCGTTTTACCATGTTTGAAGCTATTCAGCATTTTACCGGCATTGACATCAGCGAAATGGATGAGGCCGGGTTAAGGGAAACAGCGAAGAAAATTCAAATCCACATAGATCCCAAGCTTGGCAAGGGTAAAATCATCGATGAAATCTTTGGCGAAAAATGTGAGGCTCAATTGATTCAGCCGACCTTCATTACAGACTATCCTGTGGAGATGTCTCCATTGGCCAAGAAGCACAGGTCTAAGCCGGGATTGGTAGAGCGGTTTGAAGCCATCTGCAATGGTAAAGAAATCTGCAACGCTTTCTCTGAACTCAATGATCCCATTGATCAACGAGAGCGCTTTGAAGAACAATTGGATCTCGGTAAACGCGGTGATGAAGAAGCTATGATGCTGGATGAAGATTTTCTCCGTGCACTTGAATATGGAATGCCTCCTACCTCAGGTCTTGGCATAGGGATGGACCGGTTAGCCATGATCATGACCAACTCCAATTCCATTCAGGATGTGCTCTTCTTTCCACAGATGAAAAAGGAAGCGAATAACGAATAGTGAAAGGCGAAAAAAGTGATTGAAGATTCAAGTCCCCTTCAGGGGATTTAGGGGTAATAAAGTTCTTTCAGATTATTGGATAAAACGCTAACAACGCTTGTTGATAATTGATAATTGACCGTTGATAATTGATTGTCCGTTGACCGTTGATAATTGATTGTCCGTTGACCGTTGATAATTGTCCGTTGACACATTTCAGTTGACACATTTCAGTTGACAGTTGACACATTTCAGTTGACTGTTGACTGTTGTCTGTTGACATTATTCTGTTGGCTCAAACTTAAAACTGGCAATCTCAGTGATACCCCCTTTTACAATATCGCCTATTTTGACGAGAATCTCGCAATCAGCGGGAAGGAACACATCCACACGGCTCCCGAATTTAATGAAGCCAAACTCCTCTCCGCGGTTGATCAAGGCGCCTGGTTTGGTATAGCAAACTATTTTACGGGCTACTTTACCAGCAATCTGCCGAACAAGAATGAGGTTATTTTTCTTTTTGATCACAACGGTATTCCGTTCATTGAGTTCGGACGATTTGGGATGCCATGCGACCAGGTATTCACCGGGATGGTATTGCACATATACCACTTCACCTGTCACCGGACTTCGATTGGAATGAACATTGACCGGTGACATAAAAACCGAAACCTGGATCACTTCCATCTTGAGATACTCTGCTTCAAAGGTGCGCTCGATGACAACAATTTTTCCATCGGCGGGTGCAAGAATGAGGTCGGTGTTTTTCGAGCCATGGACCCGTGGTGGGTTCCTGAAAAAAATAAGAAACAGGATTAAAAAGAAACCAGCCACTCCCAGTAATAAACCCGTCACCACAGACATGAAGAATATAAACAGCACCAGGCAGATGGCGAAAAACAAGAACGAGTAAAGCAGGTAAAAAACCCCTTCTCTATGTAATCGGTAGATCATAGGACAAAGATAAAATAAGCCAGCGCAGCAACCGGCAAAACAAAAAGTAAAGAATCATACCTGTCTAGGATGCCGCCATGTCCCGGTAAAAGTTTGCCGCTGTCTTTCACGCCGGCATGTCTTTTAAGGGTTGATTCCCACAGGTCTCCGGCCAATGCAAAAAAGGGAGTGGCGAGACTAAGCACAGCAATATACATCAAGGGTATTTCAGGCCAAACCATGGCCATCATTACGCCGCAAATCAATGTAATCAATCCACCACCAATAGTTCCTTCAATACTTTTCCCAGGAGAAATGGCGGGAGCAATTTTACGTTTTCCCCATTGTGAACCGATCATGTAAGCCCCTATATCATTCGCCCAGATAAGGAGCACTGGCACTAAGATGAAAGGCCATGAATATTCCCCTATCAAAAAGATACATCCGGACAACATCGGCAAACCGATATAACCTGTCGCTGAAAATATGGCATTATTGGTTTTGACTAATCCGACAATATCCTGTTTGAAAAGCAATTGAAGTAGGAAACCCAGCCCGATAACTATAGGAAGCGCTAAGAGGACCGGAAACGTTGATTTATCGTGAAGAATGGTATATCCGGTAGCCGCAACAAACAGCATTAGGAGGATAGGAAAGATAGGTCCTTGGTTAAAGGAACCAATAGTATCCTCCAGCTTTAAATATTCGCGTGTTCCCTGTAAAACAATGAGGCATAGCCATAGCAGAAATGTCCATGGTGAAATGACAATTGCAGCCAGGGAGATGATGCCTATCAAAAGGCCGGTGATACTACGGGTGATTAATTCAGGTTTGTTCAAGGACCTTGCGATTTTTCAGGATCGATGTATAAATCAAATACATAATGAGGATACTTAAGGGTATCATCCACCATTGCAGTTGATCACTACTTTCTTCATCAAAATTGGAAATATCCATATCGGTCACATAGATTAATACCACCTGGACGCCGTTGTTGAAAGCATGTGCGATGATGGGCACCCAGAGGTTTCCAGTCCAGTAATACAGATAGCCTAACACGGCACCTAGTGCCATTCTCGGAAGAAACCCTTCAAACTGGAGATGGATGGCGCTGAAAATAAAAGCGGCAATCCAGATAGCAGCCACCGGGCTTCTGAACAGCAGGCCAATTTGCTTTTGGAGAATACCGCGAAAAATCAGTTCTTCCCCAATTCCGGGAAGAATGGCGATAATAATCAGATTGAAAATCAAAATGAGTGGAGTATCCATAGTAAGTATGGCTTTGAGTGTGTCCTCAGCCTGGCTTTCAAACTTTGAGGCCCATGCAGGCAGCGGAATTGACTCATTGACCAGAAAACTAAGGTTGACTAGCGGATATGCGGCCATTAAAAAAAATATACCGAGAATACTCAGAAGCCATCCGGGGTGCTCAGCAAGATCTAATCCGTTTAAAAACTTTCCCTGATAAAATACGAGACCAAAAATCAATCCTGGCAGAATAAAGGTCATGACATGTTGGATAGCAAGTAATCCCCTTGTCAGATTAGGTGAAAAATCTGCCATCCCGCTCTGTCCCATCTCCATCATCTCCGCCAGACTCATACCACTGGCTAGCATCAACAGACCAGAGAACAAGGTGGTCAGCAAGAGACCTCCAATGAGAAAACCAATCAGGACAAGGAGCCTTATGAAATGATCGTAACTTGTCATGCCTTACTTTTGTGCAAAATAGGTAATCCTTTAAAGTTTGATCAATTCTAATCCCAATAATTACATGGTCATGAAGTCAGAGAGGGTGAGACTGAGCGTAAATATCAATAAAATCGCATTGATTAGAAACAGCCGTGGGGGAAATGCACCAGACCTGGTGCAGGTGGCCAGGGATTGCGAAGCTTTCGGTGCTGACGGAATTACGATCCATCCCAGACCCGATCAACGCCATATCCGGTTTAGTGATATTCCTGCGCTTAAGGCAATCGTATCTACTGAGCTCAATATTGAAGGAAATCCAACAGAGGAGTTTATGCAGCACGTATTAGCCCATAAACCGCATCAATGCACGCTTGTGCCGGATATCCCCTCCGCCCTGACTTCTGACCAGGGATGGGACACTATAAAAGAAAGCAGTTTTCTTACGGAGATCACCGCCAGGCTCAAAGCGCAAGGTATTCGTGTTTCCATTTTTCTTGATGCCTCCCCTCGGATGGTGGAGGGAGCAGCCAGTATCGGAGCGGACAGGGTTGAATTTTACACAGGTCCGTTTGCAGCGCTCTATCGCACTGATCCTGAGGCAGCCATTTCCGGCCATGTAGCAGCTGCTCAGGAAGCAGCCAGGATCAATATAGGAGTGAATGCCGGTCATGACCTTAATCTGGACAATCTTCGTTTCTATGCCAGTATGCTCCCAAATCTTCTTGAAGTGTCCATTGGGCATGCCTTAGTATGTGATGCACTGTATTACGGGCTGAGCAATGTTATAGGGATGTATAAGCATCAATTAAGACCTTCTAGCACTATTTAAATCCATGAATGATCTGAATTCCTTATTGGAAATTATATTAATCTCTTAACCTTTGATTTGCAAACCATTAAGTATTGGGTAGTGGCCAATCCAAATTTTGTTTCAAATAAGCAGGCAGCATTCATTTAATCGATGGCCGTTTTCATTGGTAGTTTGGTATGTCTGGTACTTTTTTTGCTGCTCTGGCTTTTTTTACTTGACTTTGGTTGAAAAAGTTGGTACATTTCATGATAGATAACTATCAGGACTTATTTAAGTATAGAGATTGAATCAGGCAGAATTGTTGACGGGATTTAGGGATTACCTGCAATATGAGAGAAGATATTCGGCGCATACCTATGAGGGTTATCTAAGTGATATAGGCCAGTTTTCCACCTTCCTCCTTCTACAGTATGGTGAGGAAGATCTTAAAAAAGTATCGCATCAGCATATCCGAAGTTGGGTCGTGACGCTATTAAACCAAAAAAACCAGACGGTTTCTATCCGGAGAAAGCTGTCTTCCATGACCCACTTGTTCAAATGGATGAGGCGCAAAACTTGGATTAGCCACAATCCGCTTCAGAAAGTCCATTTGCCAAAGATCCCCGAAAGATTGCCCAAGGCCATTCCCGAGAAAACCCTCCAAAGTTTGTGGTTCTCTTTATGTGAAAGAAACGACGATTTCAAGTATACAAAACTCCGGGATCAGGCAATCATCGCATTATTATATGGCTCCGGACTGCGAAGAAGTGAACTGATCAACCTCAGTTGGGACGATGTGGATGCATCACGTGGAATCCTCCGCATTACTGGTAAAGGGCGTAAATACCGACAAGTGCCAGTCAGCAAGGACGTAGTGAAACTTTTAGAACAGTTAAAAGAAATGGGTGCTGAGCACGGAATTATCGCCCGGCATGTGATCCTGACGGATTCCGGCAAACCATGTTATCCAAAATTCGTTTATAATAGAGTGGTAGAGATATTGGGCACCGTAACTACGGCTGATAAAAAGAGCCCTCATGTACTGAGGCACAGCATGGCGACCCATTTGATGGATCACGGTGCGGAGTTAAATGCGGTCAAGGAGATCCTGGGGCATTCGAGCCTTGCCGCAACACAAGTTTATACACATAATTCAATAGCCCGGATCAAGGAGGTGTACCAACAGGCGCATCCTTCTGCCGGTAAGAAGTAATCAATAAGTTGAAAGATTTTGATTTTAATCATTAACGGATAAAAACCTTAAATATGAAGATTCACCTTACGGCTGTGCACTTTGTTGCAGACCAGAAACTTGTAGATTATATCGACAAAAAGACATCCAAGCTCAGTCAGTTTTTCGACAGGATAACGGATGTCCAGGTTTTTCTGAAGCTGGAGAATTCCGGCCAGGTCAGGGATAAAATAGTAGAATTGAAGCTTATGGTTCCGGGAGATACGCTAGTTGCCAAAGAAACCAGTAAAACTTTTGAAGCAGCAACAGATGCTGCGGTTGATAATATGAAAAGACAGCTGAGTAAGCATAAAGAAAGGGTCCAAAAGAAGGCACATTCGTCCAAGACGTCATCCACATAGAAAATTATTGGCGTCCAATCATATTAAAATCTTAGAATAGTTATATCTTTGCATTCGCTTTCGGGGAAAGCCCTGAAAAAGTATACATAATTCATTGATATACAGACCAATAACATAGGTTATTTCATGTCTGTGTCCAAAGAATTAAATATCCATTTTGATAGGTGAATGTGACTTTTGCTACTCCCTGTTTGATTTTAGGGTTCATTTAATTGTAGACGCTGAAAGATCAGGTAAGCTCTTTGGGTTTCACCAGGAGGGCTACAAGACTTTTTTCATAAGCCAGTGTAGCTCAGTTGGTAGAGCAGCTGATTTGTAATCAGCTGGTCGGGGGTTCGAGTCCCTCTACTGGCTCGACCGTCTTCAGGCAGGGAAAGGAACACAAAATTGTGAGGGGGTGCGCCGGAGTTGGAGAGCCGGGCCAGACTGTAAATCTGGTGTCTCTGACTGAATAGGTTCGAGTCCTATCACCCCCACAATTCGGAGTGAGCACGAAAGTTGCTATAGGAGTGGATTGCCTCATTTGGGTTTACCCTTGGGATAAAAGGATGGAGATGTGATTTGAAAAAATTGAATGTGCGGGCGTAGCTCAGTTGGTAGAGCATCAGCCTTCCAAGCTGAGGGTCGTGGGTTCGAGTCTCATCGCCCGCTCACATTTACCGCGACGAAGGTTGTGGTACCAGCCGATGTAGCTCAGGGGTAGAGCACTTCCATGGTAAGGAAGGGGTCAAGGGTTCAATTCCCTTCATTGGCTCAGACGCTTATCAACACAAGTAAAATAGAGTAATCAGAAATCAGTATTTCGTTAATTAATATCTTTTAAAAACAATATCAATGGCAAAAGAAACCTTTCAGCGGACCAAGCCTCACGTAAACATCGGAACTATTGGTCACGTAGATCACGGGAAGACGACCCTAACAGCGGCGATTACCTCAGTACTAGCAGATATGGGCTTGGCTAAGAAAGCATCATACGATTCTATCGATGCTGCTCCTGAAGAAAAAGAAAGAGGTATTACAATCAATACAGCTCACGTGGAGTATGAGACGGTAGCCCGTCACTATGCACACGTGGATTGTCCAGGCCACGCTGACTATGTAAAAAACATGGTGACCGGTGCTGCTCAGATGGATGGTGCTATTCTTGTAGTTGCCGCCACTGATGGACCTATGCCTCAAACCCGCGAGCACATCCTGCTGGCCCGCCAGGTCGAGGTCCCGTTCATCGTCGTGTTCCTCAACAAGGTCGACATGGTCGAC
>JAWXAW010000143.1:0-12562 GCA_034439675.1 Saprospiraceae bacterium
TAAGCTCATAAGCCAATAAGCTCATAAGCCTTTTTTAATGCCTCCTAAGCTCATAAGCCAATAAGCCAATAAGCCTTTTTCAATGTTCATACTTTATCGTCACATTTTTTGCTTCTGTAAAAAATCTTATCGCTTCCCATCCGCCTTCTCTGCCGATGCCAGATTGTTTGACGCCACCGAATGGAGTACGCAGGTCACGAAGGAGCCAGCAATTGATCCAGACGATGCCGGTTTGCAGTGCACCGGCGACACGATGTGCGCGGGCGAGGTGATTCGTCCAGATGACAGAAGCCAGGCCATAGGCTGTTTGATTGGCCTTACCTATCGCTTCCATTTCTGTTTCGAAAGGCATGATGGTTACGACCGGGCCGAAAATTTCCTCCTGGTTGGTATGACAATTTTGGACAAGCCCGGTGATGATAGTTGGCTCTACAAAATAGCCTCCTTCATTTGGAGCAGGCATATTCACTTGTTTTCCACCACATTCAATTCGACCACCTTCCATCTGCGCAAGTTCGATATAGGAAAGAACTTTTTGTAAGTGGCTTTCAGATATCAAGGCACCAACTTCCGTTTCAGATGAAGCGGGATCGCCGATTTTCATTTTGCTTACGCGGGCGGAAAAGTCTGCCACAAATTTTTCGTAGATACTTTTCTGTACCAGGATTCTTGAACCGCAAAGACATATCTGACCTTGATTACTGAAAGACGATCTGATGGTGGTCTCCAGCATTTCTTCGTAATCACAATCAGCAAATATGATGACTGGATTTTTACCGCCAAGCTCGAGTGATGCTTTTTTTAATTGTTCGGCACAGATCCCTGCGATTCGCTTTCCGACAGCAGTGCTCCCTGTAAACGATATTGCCTTTATACCTTCATGTCTGACGATAGCTTCTCCAACAGCAGGTCCTGTACCATGGATTATGTTTAAAACACCTGCAGGCAACCCAGCTTCATTACAGATATCGCCTAACATGGCCGCTGTGACGGGAGTGAGTTCTGAAGGTTTGGCAACAACTGTATTTCCTGCGGCCAACGCCGGTGCAATCTTCCAGGTAAATAAATAGAGCGGAAGATTCCATGGTGAAATACAACCGACAACACCTATCGGTTGACGCAATGTATAATTTAAAGCCTGTCCAGGCATGTAATGCGACTCAGAGGCGAGTTGTGAAGCTGCTGCTGCAAAAAATGCAAAGTTGGAGGCAGCCCTTGGAATATCAAGCTGGCGCGCAAGTGAAATTGGTTTGCCGGTGTCAAGCATTTCAGCTTCGGCAAGATCGTCCGTTTTTTCTTCAATGAGTGATGCGATCTTTTGCAGGATGGCTTGTCTTGCAGGCAGTGGAGTCAATGCCCAGGCTTCCGCAGCATTTTGGGCAGCGTTGTACGCAAGTTTAACGTCCGCTTCATCACCGGATGCAAGCGTCGCATATTTTTTTCCGGTCGCAGGATTGATGATATCCATCGTCCCTCCGTTTAGAGAAGGACGATATTCACCATTTATGAAGTGATTATACTGTTTCATTTGGATGAAAAGTGAAAGCTCAAATGTTTTCTGAGATCATCAGGTAGTGAAGGCAAATCAGATCTTGGAATCAGCAGGGTAGCAACCTGGTAAAGATCGGTAAAGATCTGATGCTGTTGTGCAGTCGCCTTTAAGTAATGATGTCCTGACGAACCTCCTGTTCCTGTCTTACGGCCGATCATCCGCAATACCATCTGCGCATGTCTGTTGCGCCAAAGGGTGAGCATCTCTTCGATATCCATGAGACGTGAAAGAAAACGATATGGTTGTTGCAGGATTGGCTCGTCGCGGTATAGGAAGATAAAGAGGGCCGCAAGCATCGCCTTGTAGGAGAATTTAACCTCGCCGAGATTGCGCATTTCTTCAAATTTTGAAGGATCAAAGACAGCCATAAAATAGGTGCTGGTATCACCTACCATGGTCAGTCTTTGTTTTTTGGAATCTTCATTCAGGATATCAGACGCATTGATCGCATCCTTTTCTTTCTGCAACATACTTTCTACCGCTTTCTTGTAGGACTCAAGGAAATTGAATTTGTCGAATTCAAGAAAAGGTGTACGGTCCAGCCAGTCAATTACCAAGGTAAGCAGTGATTTATTATCCATGCTCTCTTTAAGAATCTCTTTCTGTTGGCCTGAGAATACAACATCATAAGGCATGCTGTTGTACGTAAGCCGTTGTTCTTCTTTCAAGCCCAGCATGTTTTCCACAATCCTGAATTGCAGGCTTTGAAATCCACTGGCCGGAAACAGGTATTGTCTGAAGTCTAGGAAGTCCATCGCGGTCATGGTCTCCATCACGTTGATCTGTTCGATCAATAGTTTCTGGATTTCAATGATTCGTTCCAACCTGGCCACTGCAGTGGAGATCTCACGCTCATCCATCAGGTCGCCTTCAAACATCACCGCGATCGATTTGAGTTCGTGGATGATTTGTTTAAACCAGAGTTCGTACACCTGGTGCATGATGATAAAGAGCATCTCATCGTGCGCAGGTACTTTTTCAAGAGCTGCGGAGCGCAGGTTTTGTGCGTTCAGGAGTTTGTCCAGTTCGAGATAGGCGTGATAGTGGACGGAAGTGAATTTTTCGGACATGATTATTTTTAGGTTATATCGCCAATGCTTATTTGTTGGAACGCATGGTTCGGCTCCGCTCACCACAAGGATGACGCAGATGCATTATAAAAGGATTTTCGCAGATTATTGATTCTTTAATTTGGAACCCAGATGACGGCAGATGCATTATAAAAGGATTTTCGCAGATTATTGATTCTTTAATTGGTCCCTGAGCCTGCCGAAGGGCACGTAGCCAAGCACCCTCTCTGCACCACCTCTTCGCGTACGAAGAGGCCGGTGCAGAGGGGGAATGGTCTTTTTTATTACCTTCGACAAGCTCAGGGATCCAGTTAAATCAAATGATCCCGATGAATTAGAATTGCATTTTCGCAGAATGTAAAGATTCATTTTACTGAGATTATAATTCCTTAATGAAGGCTGTGCCTTTTATTTCAATGAGAATTTGTGGCCTCGGGAGTGCGGATACCTCGATCGTCGTCCTGCAGGGACCGGAATCTGGGAAAAAGGAATTATACACATCGTTATAAGCATCGAAATCGGCCATATTTTTCAAAAATACAGTGACATCGACCAGGTGGCTGAGGTCGCCTCCGTTGAGCTGAACATAATGGAGGATATTTTCCAGCACCGCCCGGGTCTGGACTTTGATATCGAGTTGCCAGGTTCCATCCGGGGACTGTTCGGATCCGGCATACGTATTGTCGGGCCTCCTTGAGCTTGTCCCGGAGATAAACACCCAAGGGCCCACCCTTCGGGTATGTGGGTATCTGCCCAGGGGTTGGGCGCGATCCGTGGCAATGATTATATCTTGCGCCATAGTCGTTAATTTCATCAGCGAAGGTAGTCATTCCCGAAAAGGAGAAAGGACTAGCCTGCCGTAAATGAACCAAATGAATAAGCTATGAATCTGGATCTCAAAGGGAAAAATGCGCTCGTTTGCGGTGGCAGTAGTGGCATAGGAAAGGCTTCTGCCATTGAGTTGTCACGCCTTGGAGCCAATGTGACCCTACTAGCACGAAATCCTGCTTCCCTCGCTGAAGCGATGTCAGCATTACATCACGAACCCGGCCAGGAGCATGATTTTATCATTGCCGACATGACTAACCATCCTGATCTGCATCAGAAGATCACTGGTCTGATCACGCAGAAGAAAATCCACATCCTGGTCAATAATACGGGAGGTCCACCTGCAGGATCGATACTTGACGCTGATATCGTGGCCTTCAAGCAGGCCTTCGAACAGCATCTGCTGGCCTACCATCTGATAGCTCAGCTCATCGTGCCAGGCATGAAATCAGTGGCGTATGGAAGGATCATCAATGTCATATCAACTTCGGTCAAACAACCACTGCATGGCCTTGGGGTTTCTAACACGATTAGAGCAGCGGTGGCCAACTGGTCCAAAACGCTCGCCACGGAATTGGCGGCTTCTCATATCACGGTCAATAATGTGCTACCAGGTGCGACGGAGACTGAAAGATTAAATGCGATTGTAGTGAATAAAGCAACTAAGCAAAGTAAAAGCACAGAGGACGTTAAAGCGGAAATGCTGGCTGAGATTCCAATGAAACGATTTGGAAAACCGGAAGAAATCGCGGCAGCCGTTGCTTTTCTTGCTACACCTGCAGCAGCATATATCACGGGTACGCAGATCACGGTTGATGGGGGGAGGACAGGGGTTTTGTAAATGAAAAATGATGGTTCGACTCTAACCAACCGTAGAAATGAAAATCGAAGCGCAGCGTAGATCACGACGCAAGGCGTGAGTGAAAAGTGGCCCCTAAATCCCCCCGCAGCACCCCGGTGGCGGGATCTGCGTTGTACTGTGACCTGAAGGAGACTTGATAAATGCCATACAAGCCCCCTTTGGGGAATTTAGGGTCAAACGAAGTCACAATCTCCCGATCACCATTCCGATACGCACGCCTGGTGAAAACTGACGCGCTTCCATGGTGAACCACTTGACGTCTGACCGAATCTCAAAAAAGGAATAGGCCTGTCGCCAAACCAGATCTTCGAGCCGCTTATGATTGAGATGCCGGTTGCCAAATCCCATCTCAAGGCTGTACCCCAGGTGATGATCATCATGATATTCAAGCCCAAAGCGCAACCTAGGATTTTTGTCAACCCATGCAAATGGAACATTATACAACGTGAGTGTGCCGGCCATACCACTCAATTCCTGCGCTATCCCATGACGGGTCAGGATGAATACATACAGCGATATCAAGGCAATGGCTCTCATCTTCAATGAACATGCAAAATGTTACTGTATGTGACAAGCTGACAAGGCTTACTGTCTTACGCTTCTCACTGTCTTACGCTTCTCACTGTCTTACACAAAGCGTCTCTGCCCCCATCCTATTTCGACTTCCTCTAGCGCATCCTTGCCCGCCCGCGCAATACAGCGCCTGTTTTCCGCTGCACACATCCTGACACATGGAAATCCCGGGGCGACCTTGCGCATCTCCTTAATTACTCTCTTACGTTCTTACCCTCTTACTGTCTTGCACCTCTCATTGTCTTACATTACTTTCTGTCTTACACCTTTTCCTTAGGTTTGCAGTCACATTCAAAGTAAAGGAGCGTGAACAAGAAAATATATGTAGTCACCGGTGCCAGTCAGGGCCTAGGACTCGAGACCTCGAGAGCCCTTGCTGCCCGCGGATCGAAAGTCATATTAATAACGCGTACCATTGAGAAAGGGGAAGGTGCCATGGCTGATATCCGCAGGACTCATCCTGATGCTGACCTCGAAAATTACGTTGCGGAACTAAGTCTGCTACGTGATATGCGTGCTGCGGCCAGGGAGATCACGGAACGGCATAAAGTGATCGATGGTCTGATCAACAATGTAGGTACATGGATGTCAGATCATTTGTTGACTGATGAAGGAATTGAGACTGTCTTTGCGACAAATCATCTCAGTTATTTCATGATGACCCATTTGCTATATCCATCGCTGCGGAATGCGGATCATGCAAGAGTAGTCAATGTAGCCAGCAATGCACACTCGTACGGTAAGATTAATATCGAAGATCCAGGCTATTCGAAAAACTATCACGGACTGAAATCAAACGGGCAATCGAAACTCGCGAACATTTATTTTACTTATGAATTTCAAAACCAAAAGCCGAACGATAACATCAGTGTATATGCGGTATCACCGGGGCTGGTCAAAACAGACATTGGTCTCAAACATACTACTTGGTTGCACACGCTCGCCTGGAAGTTCAGACGCCGCAAAGGCCAGACCCCTGCGGATGGGGCTCGCACTTCAGTTTTCTGCGTCACAGATCCGGGCGTCCAGGCTATCAGTGGCAAATACTGGGAGAGTTGCGAAGAGAAACCGGTTTTCAAATCAGCTCAAAATCCCGAGCTTGGAAAACAGTTGTGGCTGCTGAGCGAGAAGATGTGTGGGATTGAGGATTATTTTGGTGAGTTGTGAGTTGTGAGTTGTGAGTTTTGTGTGGTGAGTGGGTCATGCAGCCTGAGGCTGCTTCGTGTCAACAAGTCGTTAGTCTGGCGTCTGCGAGTCTGGCATCTACAATACAGTGATAATCCCTGCTCCCCACCCTTCGCCCTTGCCCTACCTGTACTGAGGAAGTCGAAGTATGCTCCATGCCAACAAATCCTTACCTTTGTCGACCAACCTTAATTCACCCCCGCATTAGGGCTTGTTAATCAACAGCTTATGGTGTTTCTTGAATTTGAGCAGCCCCTTGAAAGCCTCTATGACCAGCTCGAGCAAATCAAACAAATTGAAGCTCAAGGGGACGTAGATGTCAGTGGGGCCATACGGGATCTGGAGAACAAGATCATCCAAACCAAAAAGGAGATCTATGGCGGTCTGAGTGGTTGGCAGAAAGTCCAGCTGTCAAGGCATCCTGAGCGTCCGTATACCTTATTCTACATCCAGCAGATGTTTACCAATTTTGTCGAATTGCACGGCGACCGCCTGGTGCATGATGACAAAGCTATTATAGGGGGATTTGCCCAGTTGGATGGACGCACGGTCATGGTGATCGGACATCAGAAGGGGGTCAACACCAAAATGCGCCAGTATCGCAATTTTGGAATGGCCAATCCCGAAGGATACCGCAAAGCGCTGCGGCTGATGAAACTGGCCGAAAAATTTGATATCCCTGTGGTCACCTTTATCGATACTCCCGGAGCTTATCCCGGACTCGAAGCAGAAGAAAGAGGTCAGGCTGAAGCCATCGCACGCAACCTGATGGAGATGACTCAGCTCAAAGTGCCCATCATATGTTATATCATCGGTGAGGGAGCTTCCGGTGGTGCATTGGGCATCGGACTAGGTGACAAAGTATTTATGCTGGAGAATACCTGGTACTCTGTGATATCACCTGAATCCTGCTCTTCGATCTTGTGGCGCAGCTGGGATTATAAAGAAGTCGCAGCAGAAGCCTTGAAACTGACTGCGGATCATATGGCTGAGTTTGCCCTGATCGACGGAATCGTCAAAGAGCCTTTAGGTGGTGCACATAATGACCCGGAAGGAATGGCCGTTGCATTAGCAAAACATATCAAAGCTGAACTCAAGGCACTCAAAAAACTGACCCCGGATGAACGGATCAACCAACGGATTGAAAAATATTCAGCAATGGGCCGCTTCCAGGTAAAATCTGAAACCGAAGATTCCCGTTAATCATGTTTGACGCAGTGATCAAGTAAGGGATATATGCTAAAGCCGATCAGGACATATTTTTTTGAAAGAGAAAAGAAAAAGAGGTTAAGCGAGTCCGTCAAGCGTTCCCCCCAGTTTAAAAAAGACCGGAAAAATCATTTTGGAATTCTCGTCGATGCCGGTATCCCCGGAGATCGCAATGAGGTCATGGCCTTTGCCGAGAAGTTACGGAATGACGGTAACCGTGTTAAAATATTGGGTTTCATAGAAGGGAAGGCAGATGCTATGGCTATGCCTTTTGATCTCTTTACCACCGCAGACCTGGCTAAAGTTTCGATGGTTCCTCGTGGCCAGATGGTGGAGGAGTTTATCGCACAACCTTTCGATGTGCTCATCAATATGTCCATACATTACAATCACAAGTCCCTTGATTTTATCAGCTCCCTTTCGAAAGCCACTTTTCGGATCGGGCCGTGGTATCAGCATGCCAACAACAACCCCTATGACTTGTGTCTTGACACCGGTTCGTCCGCGACGCTCAAGGAGTGGATCCATGAACTAATGCATACCTTGCAGAAGATTTATTAGATTCAGTACTATGGCACATTTTAACCCCTCAGGCACCGGTGTAGCCTTGATCACACCCTTCAGGAATGGTGCAGTAGATTATGATGCATTGACGGCGCTGATCCATCATGTCATCGACGGTGGAGTAGATTACATCGTATCCCTCGGCACCACCGGCGAAGCCACCAGCTTATCCGACGAAGAACAAACAAGTATCATAAAACATACCGTTGAAGTCACTGATGGTAAGGTCCCTATTGTCGCAGGTCAGTTTGGAGGCAACAACACAGCCCAGGTTTGCGAGAAACTAAGAGCGTTTGATACCAAAGGCATTGCTGCCATTCTCTCCAGCAGTCCTGCGTATGTGAAGCCATCACAGGAAGGAATCTATCAGCATTACATGGCACTAGCGGAAGCATCGCCTTTGCCGCTGATCATCTACAATGTACCATCACGTACATCCTCTAACATTACAGCGTCTACGATCATACGATTGGCTAATGCTTCTGAAAAATTTATAGCCGTCAAGGATGCCTCTGCAGATCTTGTACAGGCTGCTGCCATCGAGCGGGATACACCGGTTAGTTTTATTTTGTTGTCTGGTGATGATCCTACAGCACTGGCTTCTGTGGTGGTAGGAGGCAAGGGAGTGATCTCGGTGATTGCCAATGCATTTCCGTCCACTTTTTCTACCATGATGCGCAGAGCGCTTGAAGGTAGCTGGGAAGATGCGCGGGAGCGTCATTTTAAATTACTTGACCTCCACCATTGGCTCTACGTCGAAGGCAATCCAGTAGGTATTAAAGAAGCGGTTGAGTACAAAGGTTTAGCTTCTGCTGAATTGCGATTGCCACTCGTCAAGATGAGTGCGTCGAATAAGATGAAACTGCATGAGGAGATGCGGAAGTTGGAGGGGGTACATTAATTTAATTATAGCACTTAAGAAGAGTCATGTCTATTTCTGCGCAATAAAAGCTGCCAAAGTCATGATTTTAGTTTTTGCGAATGATTTTAAAGACAATAAATCTTTATCTTCAGTTATCAAATGTGTTGCCTTACTTGCCTGAGCTAGAGCTAAGAGAAAATTGTCTTTAGGGTCACGGCAAATTGCCACATTTTCTTCTACTTCCACCAATATGGCATGATGGCCAATTTGAATTAACAACTCATCTAGATCTTCTGATGAAAAGTACTTTTTAAATTTTGGTCATTGAGAAACCTCGATGAATTCATCAAGTAATTCCTGGCTAAAAAGAAGCTTAACTTATTCATCAGCAAAAAGCAAGTCCAACTTTGAATATTCGTTCGCGAGTAAAAAGCTTACCCATATATTCGTATCGATAATGATTTTACTATGCCTTCTTTTGGTCATAGCGTTTTGACCTTGCCGATTCTACTTCTTTCGTGATGTCGTCCAGGGAAGGTGGATTTTTTTCAGCTTTAGCCCTCAACTTGGTAACCATATCCAGGAAGCTATTATTGGTGGCATCGCGAATGGAAATAAGTTTGAGATCTTCCAAATCTTTGAGGAGACGTTTGGCTTTCGGATTGAGGATCGACTGTCAATGTGGTCATTCTTTCAAAAGTAGGGGTTTAGAATGAAAATGTCACTGAACACGAATGAGCCAGGTAACCATTTTTACAGATTAGATATTCAATGTCTAATTTGCAAATATCTTCCTTGATTTCTATTGAAAGTGTTGAAAAGCTGAATTAGAATTAAAAGGTTGGCTATCACTTGAATCGTTGAAATCTGTGTCTAAAAGCTCTTTTTAAGTGCTTTTTGCGATCATAATCGGTAAAAGCTATAACTATTTGCGATTATAATCGGAAAAAGTCATGATTTTGGGTGATGATACCCAGATTAATCAACGGGACACTTAAGGAAAGATTAGGCAAAGGCAAGGCCATTGTCCTCCTTGGACCACGCCAGGTCGGCAAGACTACCATGCTACTGGATATCCTAGACAAAGGTAAAGCCGGGGTATATCTTGACTGCGATGAACCGGATATCAGAAAGCGGCTGACGGAACCTACTTCTGCCGAAATAAAAAACCTGATCGGCGACCATCATCTCGTGATCATAGACGAAGCGCAACGCATAAAAAACATAGGTGTTACGGCTAAACTGATGGTGGACAAATTCAAGAACGTCCAATTCATTCTGTCAGGTTCGTCAGCATTAGAACTTTCCAATTCGATCAATGAGCCACTTACGGGTCGTAAGTTTGAATTCCTGCTGCTTCCTTTTTCCACACAGGAACTTGTCAATCACGATGGCAGATTAGCGGAAGAACGACAACTTGAACAGCGCCTGATCTATGGGTTCTATCCCGATATCGTGCTCCATCCTGCAGAAGCAAGAGAAAGGCTTACGGAGCTGGTGACCAGCTATCTCTACAAGGACATATTTGCGTATCAGGATATCCGTAAACCGGATCTCTTGCCCAATCTCCTTGAAGCGATAGCCAGGCAGGTAGGGAATGAAGTCTCCTATCACGAATTGGGTACTCTGATCGGAGCAGATGGTGAGACCACCAAGCGATATATCGATTTACTGGAAAAAAACTATGTGTTGTTTAGGCTTCGATCCTTAAGTCGCAATCTCAGAAATGAGCTTAAAAAAAGCCACAAAATTTACTTTTATGACAATGGGGTACGCAATGCTATCCTGGGTAATTATCAACCGATCGAACTCAGAACGGATATGGGTGCGCTTTGGGAAAATTTCTGTATCAGTGAACGAATCAAAATGCATCATTTCAGTCGTACAGAAATGAAACCTTATTTCTGGCGGACGAAGCAACAGCAGGAGATAGACTATATCGAAGAAATCAATGGAGAGCTCATGGCGTATGAATGTAAATGGAGCCCGGCTGCTAAAGTCTCTTTTTCATCTACTTTTCTGGATGCATATAAACCTAGAGAAACCCGGGTGATCCATCGGGAGAATTATATCGACTTTTTAACACGGACATAGACATATCCGGGTTAAGGCAGAACAGGGAGGAATAGTTTTTATTCTCGCATTTCTTGAAAAGAATACATCACGAACGTTATATTGTATAACCTGGATCCGCTCTTTAATTTTAGCCGATTGTATTGAAGTGACCTCAAAAATCGATGCTTTATCCCGGGCTATAGGACATCCTTTCCTTTCTATCATCATCATGACTCCATGGACTGCGGCCCCGCATGTCTGCGGATGATCGCTTCCTTTCATGGCAAGGAATATACCCTCCAGGACCTACGAAATAGAAGTTATATAGACAAAGAAGGCGTCTCCCTCCAAGGGATCAGTGAGGCAGCTGAAAGTATAGGCTATCGCACCCTGGGCGTTAAAATCCCATATGTAGATAAGCGGGATCTTCCCTCCCTCTCTGAAGCTCCCCTTCCAGTCATCGTCCACTGGAACCAAAACCATTTTGTAGTCGTCTACCGGATTTCAAAAAACTATGTCTGGATAGCTGACCCGGGAAGTGGAAAACTTAAACTCACACCTGAGGAATTTAATAAACATTGGCTTAGCGATTATGACCGTGGCATTGCCTTATTTCTCGAAACGACTGCCAAATTTGCAGATATTGAAATGGGGGGGGTGAAAATGTCAGTTCATTTGACTTTTTCCGCTCCTATGTCAAGCCCCACAAAAAGCTAATCATCCAACTGATACTTGGTCTGCTCCTGGTATCAGTATTCCAATTGATGATCCCATTCATGACCCAATCGATCGTGGATGTGGGGATAGACAATCAGGATATCCAATTTATCTATCTCATCTTATTTGGGCAGTTGGCGATATTTATTGGACAGCTTTCCGTCAGGGTGATTCAGAGCTGGATACTGCTCCATATCAGCACGCGCATCAACGTGCACCTGATATCGGATTTTCTCCAGAAGCTGATGAAACTGCCCCTTGGATTTTTTGATTCGAGGAATACAGGTGACCTGCTGCAACGCATCGGAGATCATCGGCGGATTGAAGCTTTTTTAACTCAATCCTCACTTTCGATTTTACTATCCTCGATCAATCTTTTAGTATTTGGAGTGGTCCTGCTGATGTATTCGATTCCGATCTTCTTAATATTCCTGGTGAGTTCGATGCTCTATATAGGCTGGATTAGTTTCTTTTTAAAACGAAGGAGGGAGATTGACTACATGGCCTTTCAGCAGATGTCAGACAACCAAAGCTCTCTGATCGAGATCATCCAGGGGATGCCGGAGATTAAATTGCAAGGTTCCCACTTCAAGCGCAGGTGGGCATGGGCTTCAATCCAGGCGAGACTGTTCAGGATCCAAATGAAGACACTGGCCATAGCACAGTATCAGGATATAGGAGGTTCCGCTATCAATCAGGTCAAGGACATCTTCATCACTTTCCTGGCAGCAAGAGCGGTCATAGATGGGCAGATGACCCTGGGGATGATGTTGGCCGTGCAGTATATTATCGGACAGCTCAACGGACCGCTGCAGCAACTGATTAATTTCATCCGCTCAGCTCAGGATGCACGCATCAGTTATGAGCGCCTCAGTGAAGTCCATAGTCAGGATGATGAGCAATCACCTGACGAGATCCGCATGAAGATCATTCCCGGAGGGGACATCATAGTTCATGATTTGAGCTACCGATACACACCGATCGCGGATCCTGTATTGACAGATATCCGTATCACTATCCCGCGTGGTAAAGTGACAGCTATCGTGGGCACCAGCGGTAGCGGAAAGACTACGCTGATCAAGCTA
>JAWXAW010000144.1:0-6013 GCA_034439675.1 Saprospiraceae bacterium
GAGCAAAGAGCTGGGGCAGGGGTCGAAGAGGTGGGGGCGAGGTGCAGGGGGCGGCAGAGGGCTGTGTTAGAGTTTAACTGCGGCTCTGCGCGAAATACTAAGCTTAATGCAAAGGGCTGACAGCAAAATGCCATATTAGAAGAGCACACCTCTAATGGTGGTCATTTTAAAAGTTTTTGTGCTTTATATTTCCGTGGACTGATTACATTTGACAACGCTAAATGGCTGAAAATCATGATATACCGTTTTGAAGACCATATCCCTGTGGTTGATCCATCTTCTTTTGTTCATCCATTGGCTACGGTCACCGGGAAGGTGATCATCGGTAAAAATGTCTACATAGGGCCCGGAGCAGCTATACGGGGTGACTGGGGTAGCATCGTAATTGGCGATGGGTGTAATGTGCAGGAAAACTGTACCATTCATATGTTTCCGGGGATTACGGTCAGACTGCTGGAGGGTGCCCACATAGGCCATGGGGCTGTGATACATGGAGCTATCATAGGCAGAAATTGCCTGGTTGGCATGAATTCGGTCATCATGGATGAAGTTGAACTGGGAGAGGAATGCATTGTCGGGGCGCTAACGTTTATCAAAGCGGGTGAAAAAATACCCCGACGGAGTCTGGTGGCCGGCAATCCCGGCAAAGTCATCAAAGAAGTCTCTGATGAAATGATCAACTGGAAAACAGAAGGCACAAAACTCTATCAGGAGCTGCCTTCCAGATGCTTTAATGGACTCCGTCCCGTATTACCGCTGACCGTGGTCCCGGAAGATTTTGATGAAACTGGCTCTGGCCAGCAATATGCGCCCTGGAAACCCGGCTCAAATCACTAATGTCACGCTGCCGACCTTCAGCCTTCAGTGAAATCCTTATTTTGCAGTCCTTTTTCAAATGAACCAGTAACCTTTTTATGAGAATTACTATCCTCAAAGGCCTGAAAGGCCTTGTATTATTGCTTACCCCAATATTTTCCTATTCTCAGCTGAACATGACCTTACAGGATAGCGTGACCTACACCGTCGGGGTCAATGATATCTGCGGCTGGGCTGCACCGGATGGCAAAGAATACGCACTTGTTGGTCTCCATACAGGCGTAGCGATTGTAGATGTGGACAGTAATCCCCTGAAGGAGGTTGCCTTTATCCCTACGGTAAACAATCTCTGGAAAGATATCAACACCTATGGGCATTATGCCTATGTGTCAGCAGAAGCAAACGTTGGTATTTTGATCATTGACCTACAGTATCTCCCCGATTCTGTTAAAACCTATATCTGGCAGGATTCCTTACCCACTGATAACGGACCACGGGCATTGACCAGAGCGCACACGCTCTGGACTGATGAGCATGGTCTTCTCTATCTCAACGGGAGCAACCTTAATAACGGAGGAGTGATCATCCTAGATGTTGCCTCTAGTCCGACTGATCCGGTATTCCTTGGATATGCACCTTCGATTTATTCTCATGACTGCTATTCAAGAGACAGTATCATATACAGTGCTGAGATCTATTCCGGAAATCTGTCCATCTACGATGCACATGATCCACAAAATATTACGATGCTTGGTCAGGTAAAGACCCCTAGTGAATTCACCCACAATGCCTGGCTGTCGGACAACAGCAATTACATGTTTACCACAGACGAAAGATCAAATTCGTATGTCACTTCTTATGACATCACTGATCCTGGAAATATCATTGAACTGGATCGCTGGAGACAGGCAGCCACTGAAGGCTTAGGCAATGTTGTACACAACGTTTATGTGTGGGAACAAGACTGGCTTCTCGTTGCCTACTATGCCAATGGTACGGTGATTGTTGATGGGTCACGTCCTGACAACCTCGTTGAGGTGGGCCATTTTGATTCTTTCCTCGGCGCAGATGGAGGATTTCCGGGAGTGTGGGGTACGTATCCATGGTTACCATCACGTAAAATCCTGAGCTCTGACCGGAACACAGGTTTATATGTTTTTGAACCTACCTATGTACGAGCATGTTTTCTCGAAGGCACTGTCGTAGATTCGATCACCGGGGCACCGGTTGACAATGCTGTCGTGACTATTGAAAGTGACGAGATTATCTTACCACAGCCGACACGCTTTGATGGCGTATTTAAAATGGGCAAAGCAATCCCGGGTCAATACAGCTATACTGTTCAAAAAGAAGGATATTATACAAAGACGATCATAGCTGATTTTATCAATGGCGAAGTCCTCACACCTGTTGTTGAATTAGTGCCGCTTCCAGTATACAGTGTTGGTGGAAAAGTACTCTTCGCTGAAGGAGGTAATGTGCCCTTTGCAAAAGTGACTATGTTCGGACCCGATGAGGTTTATGAGTTAACCTGTGATGAAAATGGTGATTTTTTCCTCCCGGCCATTTATGGAGGCACCTATGAATTACAATCAGGAATATGGGGACATACCTATGAAACGATTGTGGTCATGGATGAACCCAAACAACTAACCATACAGCTCATTCCCGGATATAAAGACAATTTTGATGTTGACCTGGGATGGACGACTACAGGTGATGCCATAAGTGGCAACTGGGAGCGCGGTATTCCTGCACAACAATTGCTATTTGAAAATTATAATTGCGGTTCGGCTGGTGATTCGCCAAATGATCTGGGGGGATTTGCGTTCACTACCGGACTCTCCACTTCGGATGATGTACAGGATAGTGAAGTCAGTGGAGGTACCACCTGGCTCATTTCTCCGCCGATGGATCTGACAGAAGCTATTGATCCTAAAATTAGTTTTGATTATTGGCTTTGTGAGTTTCCACCAAATCAATATACCGGACTTGCTATTTGGCTTACAAACGATGTGGATACTACCTTATTGGAAGAGTTGAGAAATGATACCATAGCCGGGTCGTGGCAATCCAAATCCTATACGGATCTGGGGCTGAATGGGCCGATCAATCAGGTAAGACTGATGATCAGTGCTACTGACACCACTTCCGGTCAGAGTGATTATATCCTTAAAGTCCATTTTGACAAATTCAAACTTTCCCAGAGTGGCTTGTCGACCAACGATCCATATCCTGCCGGAAAATATTTAATTGTCTATCCTAATCCTTCCAATGGCGAGACTATCTACCTGAAGCAAAGCGAAGGATTTGAGAAAGATGTCACGTCGGTCCACATGTATGATATCCAGGGACGTTTAGTCTCCAGGCAGAATGTACAACCCGGTAATAAAGTAATTGCCATCAATCATCAACTGGAAGATGGGATGTATTTTATTCAGTGGATGACTGCGGATGGCGCTAGTGGAATTGAGAAGGTGAGTGTTTTAAAATAAATAGGGTGCAGGAGGCAGTGGGCAATAGGCAATAGGCAGTAATCAGTAGGCAAAGTGGGTTTTCAATATTGACAGTTGGATCTTATTGATTAGCCCCGACTTTCAAGTCGCGGGGAAAATGGTCAGGAGACAGTCCTTTAAAAGGGCATTGCCACAGAAGTTTGCTCCTACAACCATGAGTATTCCAATTTAGATTCATCATAGGAATTTCGTTTGGTATCCATATGGTTGCAGGAGCAAGCTCCTGCAACGGCAAGCCCCTATTTAACTAGTGTAGAAACGGATAGACTACAGGTGGTCATGGGTATAATGCAGTGCAAGGTGAATAAGTAAAGGAAAGTCCCCTTTAGGTGATTTAGGGGCAAACCAGAGGTCGTATCTTCGCAGGATGCAATTACTTGAAAATTATATTGGTGGTCATTGGGTGCCAGGTGAGGGCCAAGAAACGACCTTGCTCAATGCTGTTCATGGCAGCCCTGTAGCCTATTCGCGATCAGGAGGGGTGGACTTTAATGCCATCCTGGAGTACGGACGTAAGACAGGTGGGCCCGTGCTGCGAAAGATGACTTTCCATGAGCGGGGCAGAATGATCAAAGCACTTGCATTATTTCTTCATGAGCGAAAGGACAAATATTACCCGATCAGTTATCAGACGGGTGCTACCAAAGCAGACAGTTGGGTAGATATCGAAGGGGGTATTGGAAATCTCTTTGCAAATGCAAGCCTTCGCAGACGATTTCCGGACCAGCCCTATCATGTGGAAGGGGAAGCCATAGCAAGTTCAAAGAATGGCAAATTTATAGGTCATCATATCATGGTGCCTAAGCAGGGCATTGCGATACATATCAATGCCTTCAATTTCCCGATCTGGGGTATGCTTGAAAAAATAGCGGTTAACTTGTTGGCTGGTGTTCCCGCGCTCGTTAAACCCGCTACGGTTTCTTCGTATGTAACCGAAGCTATCTTTCGGGATATCATCGCTTCAGGCATTTTACCAGTCGGAGCCGTCCAGCTTTTAGTAGGATCTGCCCATGGCATACTGGATCACGTCCACTCACAGGATGTGGTGACTTTCACCGGTTCGTCTTCTACCGGGCAGCAACTGAAAGGTCATCCAAGGATTATCTCCGAGGCCGTACCTTTTAATCTTGAAGCTGATTCACTAAACTGCAGTATCCTGGGTGAAGATGCAACGCCGGGAACAGAAGAATTTGACCTATTCATCAAGGAGGTTCGCAAAGAAATGACCTTAAAATGCGGACAACGATGCACTGGAATCCGCAGAGCAATAGTCCCGTCTCATCTATTAGAAGATGTGCAGATAGCCCTCAGCAAAGCACTCGCCCAGACTACCATTGGCGACCCCCAGGTGGAAGGGGTGCGGATGGGGGCACTTGCAGGTAAAACGCAGGTCGCAGAGGTCAGGAGTCAGGTTGAAAAATTGTTACAGGAATCCCATATGGTGTATGGAAGTTTGAATGAAGTCAACCTGATTGGCGCTAATGCAGCGCAAGGTGCATTTCTATCTCCAATGCTCCTCGTCAATGAGCATCCGCTATCTTCAACGCTTGTGCATGAAGTAGAAGCCTTCGGGCCGGTATGCACCCTGATGCCTTATACAAATCTGGAAGAGGCCATTGAAATAGCGAAAATGGGCAAAGGATCACTTTGTTCTTCGATTGTGACATATGACAATGCCATCGCAAAACAATTTGTTGTAGGAGCTGCTTCCCATCATGGACGCATACTTGTTTTGAACCGTGAATGTGCTAAAGAAAATACAGGTCATGGTTCTCCCCTTCCGCTCTTAACGCACGGAGGACCAGGACGTGCCGGAGGTGGTGAAGAGATGGGTGGCATGCGTGGTGTGTTGCATTATCTGCAACGCTGTGCTATTCAGGGATCACCTTCAACACTTACCGAAATAACTTCCATCTATCAGTATGGCGGACGATACAAAGATCCCGGTGTGCATCCATTCCGTAAATATTTTGAAGAACTCCATGTTGGTGAGACCATCATCACCCACAATCGTACCGTTACGGAATCCGATATTGTCCAGTTTGCAAATGTGAGCTGGGATCATTTCTATGCGCACACGGATGTAACTTCCCTAGAAGGTACCACCTTCACCCAACGAGTAGCTCATGGGTATTTTATATTGTCCATGGCTGCCGGTTTATTTGTGGATCCCGGAAAAGGACCCGTGTTACTCAATTATGGACTTGAAGAATGTCGCTTCACCAAGCCAGTCTATGCAGGCATGACACTTGGTGTCAGATTGACGGTAAAAGAAAAACTTCCGGTTGATCCGAAGGACGAGGATGTGATTCACAAAGGAATTGTCAAATTTCTGGTAGATGTTTTTGATGAGACCGGAGAAACGGTGGCAATCGCGACTATCCTTACGATGGTGCAAAAGGCAGTTAGCAGTTAGAAATTTATTAAATCAACTGTAGGGTTCAAAATTAATCTTGTAGGGGTTCAAAAATAACCTTGTAGGGGTTCAAAATTAACCTTGTAGGAGTTCAAAATTAACCTTGTATGAGTTCAAAATTAATCTTGTATGAGTTCAAAATTAATCTTGTAGGGGTTCAAAATTAATCTTGTAGGGGTTCAAAATTAATCTTGTAGGGGTTCAAAATTAATCTTGTAGGAGTTCAAAATTAATCTTGTAGGGGTTCAAAATTAATCTTGTAGGA
>JAWXAW010000145.1:0-8942 GCA_034439675.1 Saprospiraceae bacterium
CATTCGGTTGGTGAGCACAGTCGAATCATTCGGTTGGTGAGCACAGTCGAACCATTACTCTTCCTCCTCCAGCAACTCATCCAGATCAGTTTCAATATCTCTCAACTTTGCCCGACATAGCTTGATAAGCTCTAAAGCAGATTTGACTTCACCTCTCATCTCCTCAAGGCCCATTTGCCCTTGTTGTATTTTCTCCACCAGTTTTTCTAGCTGGAGCATAGCTTTGTCGTAATCGGTTTGCTTCTTTGTCATTCTACTTTACTTTTTATGGTTCCGTCAATAAAGGTGGTCTGGATGGTCATTCCGGAATTAAGAGTTTCTGCATGAGTGATCGTTTGACCTTCTATGCTAGTGATCGTATATCCTCTCGAGAGCACCTGGTCAGGATCAATGGCCTTGAGCAGGGTCTCCATAAATTCTATGTGCTGATCATGCCTGCTGATCTGATGCCTGCCTGAGTGTCGCACCATATTCAAGGCATGATTAAGTTTGTTTCCTTCCATCAGAATCCTTGATCGAACAGCATGATTTAAATTATGTACCAGTTCTGTTACTTTCCTTGATTCATTGTTCAATCGCTCGTATACCTCATCTCTGATCAGTACACCAAGACTATCAAGATTGCTTTCAAAGACCGCGTTTCGTTCAATGATAAAATCGGCAACAGCAGTAGGTGTCTTTAGAGACCGGTAGGCAACAAGATCTAAAACAGATTGGTCTATCTCATGTCCGATACCTATCAGGACCGGGATCGGAAACCTGGCAATACGCACGGCAAGTGTAAGATTGTCAAAAGCGGCAAGGTCAGTCCGGCCGCCTCCTCCTCTAATGATGGCGACAGCATCATACTTATGCATGGCTTTCTCCACCTGATCAAGACAGCCTGATATCTCTGTTTCTACCTGCTGTCCCTGCATGGCAGCTTCAAACAAATCTACACGGATATCATATCCATAGAAGTTGTCTTCAAGGTGTTTGATGAAATCCTTATAACCTGCAGCTCGGTCTGAACTGATGATGGCAAGACGTTGCACTACAACAGGAAGATGTGTCTCCGCATTTTTTCGAATGAGTCCACGTTCCTGAATGGCCTTCAGTATTGCCTGTCGCTGCATCTCTAGTTGACCGATCGTGAAGCTGCTATCTATATCCTCAATGATCAGTTTTAATCCATATCGCTCATGGAAATCTACATTGACCTTTAGTTTAACCGCGACACCCTGCTTCAGAATATCTTCAGGTGGAATAGGGGACTTGCGCTTAAGGAAAAAATAGACATTGGCCCACATGGCCGCCTGGCATTGGGCAACAATATTATTTTCTTCTTTTTGGATTAAGTCCAGGTACCAATGCCCTCTTGAAAGCGAGGCTTGTCCAATCTCACATTCTATCCATACCGGTTCATCAAAATTTAAGGAGATGACTCTCCGAATATATTGATTGAGTTCAAGCAGTGAATATGATGATTGCTCCGACATGCTGCATTCAATCAGCTTTTGTGTTGAAGGACTTCAGTGACCAATTCTGCAGCTTCCTGGAGCAGAATGGCGGATTTGACTTTCAGGCCACTCTCATCTATTATTTTCTTGGCCAGGTCAGCATTCGTGCCCTGTAATCTGACGATGATCGGTACGTTGATATTGCCGATGTTATTGTACGCATCCACCACACCCTGGGCGACGCGATCACATCTCACGATGCCTCCGAAAATATTGATGAGGATTGCTTCGACATTCGGATCTTTCAGAATGATCCTGAAGGCGTTTTCTACACGTTTGGCATCAGCAGTACCGCCGACATCGAGGAAGTTGGCAGGAGATCCGCCAGACAATTTGATGATGTCCATGGTCGCCATAGCCAATCCGGCTCCATTGACCATACACCCTACATTGCCATCCAGGTTGACATAACTGAGACCGAATTCTTTCGCTTCAAGTTCTGTAGCATCATCCTCATTAGGATCGTGCATGGCCTCAATATCTTTATGACGAAAGAGGGCGTTTTCATCCATAGATGCTTTGCAGTCAACAGCAACGATTTCGCCGAAGCCATTGATCAGTACAGGATTAATTTCAAGCAGGGTAGCATCCGTTTCCACGAATGCCTTGTATACCTGAGCTACGAATTTTGTCATGTTTTTTAATGCATCTCCACTCAGTCCGAGATTGAAAGCAATCTTTCGTCCTTCAAAGCCTTGTAAGCCTTGTACAGGATCTACGTATTCCTTATGCACGAGATGTGGTGTCTTTTCTGCAACCGCTTCTATGTCCATGCCACCTTCAGTCGAATAGATGATAACATTACATTGCCTGGCACGATCGGTCAGGATAGACATGTAGAACTCCTTACATTGATCAAATGCAGGTACGTAAGAATCTTCTGCAATCAATATTTGTCTCACCAGTTTACCCGGTCCTTCCATACCGCCTGGAGTCTGGGGGGTCTTCAACATCATACCGATGATGTTACTGGCATGGAGTTTCAGCTCGTCTAAATTTTTGACAACCTTGACGCCCCCTCCTTTTCCTCTTCCACCAGCATGAAGCTGGGCTTTTACGATGGCTATCGGGCTGCCGGATTGAGCCGTGATCTTATGATATGCATCCACCGCTTCTTCAACATTTTTGGCAACTATACCGCGCTGGATCTTTACACCATAACGGCTGAGCAATTCTTTTCCCTGGTATTCGTGTAGATTCATGAATCTTGTTCTTTTCGATTGAGTGTGCGAAACTAAATAAAATCAGCCTACCCCAGGCCTTCATCATTCTGCCATCAAAGCTAATGCCTCCTGGTAGGTAGTGGTAGGTCGCTTACAGGTTTTGTTTTGACATACATATATAAGTGTCTCTCCTTCAGATAGTTTGTGCTGAAGCAAGGGCAGATTTCCTTCCTCCGGTCCACCCAGGAAAATAGCATCCGGCTGATAGGTTTTCAGGAAATCAGCCAATAAGGGTTTAAATTCCTTACCGACAATTGCAATTTCAAAAGGTGGTCTGGCCAGTGTCAACATCAATTGGCACCAATTGCTATAAAAGGAAGGCTGTCCGTCTTTTTTCAATCGAGGCCAGACTTGGTTAAACATACTTTTTGCCCTATCCGAATAGGAAGGATCATAAAGGATTTCTCCCAGCAATAGGAGGTCACGGGCCATAATACTATTGGCCGAAGGAATGACATTGTCCCCAAAATCAATTCGCCGCGCCACTAAAGGTGGATCGAGATCAGAAGTGAAGTAAAAGAAACCAGATGGGTCCCCATCAAAATGAGCAAGCACATGATCTGTCAATCCTTTCGCATGTAGGAGCCAATCAGTTTCAAAGGTTGCCTGGTACATGGATAAAAATGCCTGTATCATGATCGCATAATCATCCAGGAATCCATTGATCGTAGACTTCCCGTTTTTATAATTTCGGTCTAGCCGATATCCATCTTTTATCATTTCACGAACGATAAAATCGGCATTTTTCCTGGCCCGGTCGAGATAGGCTGATGCTCCTGTAACTCTATATGCATCAACATAGCCCTGCAGCATCAATCCATTCCACGAGGTCAGTATTTTATCATCAAGTCCCGGGGCTATTCGAGTTTTGCGCCGGTCAAGAAGTAATTCATTTGTTTTATGAATGCTCGCAAAAAAGGCTTCTGTACTAATCTTAAATTGTCTTGCAATCTCGTCTGCGCCTCTGTGCCGCTGGAGTATGTTGTTGTTATGCTCCCAATTACCCTGTGGACGGATATCATTATAGGTATAGAATAAATTACGGTCCAGTCCCTCAGGAATCAACTGATTTAATTCTTCCACCGTCCACACATAATATTTCCCTTCTTCGCCTTCACTATCTGCATCAAATGAACTATAAAATCCACCGGATGGATCACGCCAATGCTGATCAACAAAATCAGTTGTTTGTTTTACAACTTCCAGGTATTCTTTCTTACCCGTCCACGCATAAGCCTGCGCATATAAGGACACTAACTGCCCATTGTCATACAGCATCTTTTCAAAATGCGGGACCAGCCATAATGAATCCGTCGAATATCTCGCAAAACCACCTTCGAGCTGATCATAAATACCTCCCATCATCATTCGATCAAGCGTGGTGATCAATAGCTGTTTGGACTGAGCATCATTATAACGTTGAGCATAGTGCATGAGATACTGCCAGTTGTTAGGCATTGGAAACTTTGGTGCACCTCTTCTTCCACCAGTCTGGGGATCAACCCTGTCATTAAACTGTTTGGCCAATGTATGCAAGTCCTCTACCGAAAATGCCTGATCGGCATCTGCCAGTAGGCTATCAAGTCCATTATTTCTGACACCCGAAACAAGCCTATTGCCATAGTCTTCCATTTTGTCACGCTCTTCTGTCCAGGTCTTTCTGAAGTACTCCAGCACCTCGAGCCATTTGAGCTTTGGAAAATAGGTGCCTGCCCATACAGGTCGTCCGTCAGGTAATGCAAATGAATTCAATGGCCAGCCGCAACTACCTCCTGACGACAATTGACAGGCGGTCATATAGACATCATCAATATCCGGTCGCTCTTCACGATCCACCTTGATATTGATGAAATGTTCATTCATAAATGCAGCTACAACAGTGTCTTCAAACGATTCATGTTCCATCACGTGGCACCAGTGGCAGGAAGAATAGCCAATACTTATGAGTAATAGCTTATTTTCCTTTTTAGCGCGTTCAAGTGCTTCTTCGCCCCAGGGATACCAATCCACTGGATTATGCGCGTGTTGCAGCAGATAGGGACTGCTTTCTTCTATGAGTTTATTCGTATAAGGATGTTCCATTGTATTTTTTGTTTGACAGCTGATCATGCCCAGCAGACAGGTCAGGAGAAATGATATTTGACTGGTGTTTTGCAATCTTGGTAGAATAGCTAAATAAAGCCCTAAAATAGGGCTTTAAGATTTGAATAACGGTTTGATCCATACCTCCTGCCTTAGTAAGGGCTATTTTTGTGCCTTGCTTCATTGAAAAACCAGTAACGGGTATGATTATATTAAAATTCGGAGGCACATCAGTTGGGAGCGCAGAACGTGTCTTACAACTGATCAGCATAGTGAAGAAACGCGTGGAGGAGAGCCCGGTGGTAGTGGTAGTATCAGCTCTATCCGGAGTGACCAACTTGCTTGAGGAGGCTTGTAACAAAGCAGCAGCTCAGGATGAGAGCTTTAAAGCAGTCGTAGAAGCCATAGCAAGACGACATGATGAATGTATTGGTTCAATTCCCTTTTCGCCTTCTGTTTCTTCAAAACTCATCGTGCAGGTCAGAGAGCCTTTGCAACGACTGGGTGAAATCTGCAAGGGCTTATTTCTCGTTGGTGATCTTACCTCTAAGACAAAAGCACATATCATGAGTTATGGCGAGCTGCTATCCTCCAGGATTGTAGCAGCAGCCATGGAGCATGAAGGCCTGTCCCCGGTGCTGATAGACAGTCGAAAAGTAATTGTTACGGACAACCAGTATCTATCCGCCCGCGTAGACTTTGCAACTACCAACAAGCTAATTCAGGACGAAGTAGTGAGTGGAAACCGAATATATATTGCTCCCGGCTACATAGCGAGAAGCAACTCAGGGGAAAGCACCACCTTGGGCCGGGGTGGTTCAGATTATACAGCCTCCATTTTTGCTGGTGCATTGGATGCAGCGGTACTTGAGATATGGACCGATGTCAATGGTATGATGTCGGCTGACCCCAGGTTTGTCAAGGACACGGTCACGATTCCAGAAATGAGCTATGAGGAAGCAGTGGAGTTGAGCTATTTCGGTGCCAAAGTGATCTATCCACCGACGATACAGCCTGCTATGGCAAAGCAGATTCCGATAGTCATAAAGAATTCCTTTCAACCCGAACATCCAGGCACGACAATTTCCAAACATCCTGATCATGGTCCCTATTATGTCAAAGGGCTGACCTCCATTCAGGATATAGCGTTGATCACCATATCCGGTACAGGCATGATCGGTGTGCCTGGCATAGCACAACGGATGTTTCACGCACTCGCTCAGGAGCATATCAATATCCTGTTTATCACGCAGTCTTCGTCAGAACACAGCATTTGCTTTGCCGTCACCAGGCCTGACGCAGGAAAAGCGCAATACGCTATTGAACATGCCTATGAATTTGAATTAGCCTCCGCGAAAATTGATCCCGTAAACATTGAATATAATCTGGGCCTTGTAGCGGTCGTTGGTGACGGGATGAGAGAACGTTCAGGAGTAGCAGGTAAAATTTTTAGCCTTCTTGGTGAGAATGGGATTAATATCAGGGCCATTGCACAGGGTGCCACGGAGCGGAATGTTTCGTTTGTCATCAATCAACACAATGTAGCCAAGGCACTGAATGTCCTGCATGAAGGATTCTTCCTCTCCAGGTATAAAACTATCCATCTCTTTTTATTGGGAGCCGGCAATGTCGGAGCTACCCTCCTGGAACAAATTGGCTTGGCGCAACGATCATTCCTGGAAGCAGGAAACCTGGATATCAAAGTTTGCGGAATTGCTAATAGCAAAAAAATGCTGCTCGATGCAAACGGAATTGATATTGCGGACTGGAAAAATTCACTGCTGGGAAAAGGTAAAAATCTCAACCTTACAGCATGGAGCAATGATATCAAAATGTTCAATCTCAGGAACAGTATTCTGATAGATGTAACCGCTTCTGAAGAGGTCAGTGAAATATATCCGGATATGCTTGGGTCTAGTGTGCATGTTGTGACGGCTAATAAAATTGCTGCATCTGCTCCATACAAGGTTTACAAACATATGTTAGAACAAGCACTCACCCATAACGTTAAATTCCTGAATGAAACAAATGTTGGAGCTGGATTGCCGGTCATCAAAACGATCCGTGATCTTGTACTGACAGGAGACAGGATTCATCGGATTGAAGCGGTCTTGTCAGGAAGTCTCAACTATATATTCGATAGAGTAGGGAGTGATGGCTGTATGTTTTCAGTTGCGGTAACAGAGGCCAGAGACAAAGGCTATACTGAACCCAATCCTGCTCTTGATCTGAGTGGCAAAGATGTCATGAGAAAAATCCTGATTCTATCTCGTGAAGCAGGGCTGACACTGGAGATGGATGATATTGAAAACAAACCATTCCTTCCTAGTTCCATATTAGAAGATGATAATTGGGATCAACTTCATCACAACCTAAAAGCCCTTGATGATCAGTTTGAGGAGGATCGTGTAAACCTTGCTACTCAAAACAAGCGCTGGCGGTACATGGCTACGCTCGATCAAGGTAAGGTATCTGTAGGTCTGGAACAGATTGATAGCACACATCCAGCATACCATCTGAAAGGCACTGACAATATCATACTGATCTGGACAGATCGTTATAAACAAAGACCCATGGTGATTGCTGGAGCCGGAGCAGGACCGGATGTCACTGCATCAGGCGTGCTGGCGGATGTGATTTCGATCGCAAACGTTTAAACAGATGCAATACATCAGTACAAATGACCAACGAGTTCAGGTTAGCTTTAAAGATGCTGTACTGATGGGGCTTCCACTTGGCGGCGGCCTATTTGTACCTGAGACTATTCCACAACTGGATACAGATTTTATCCATAAGATTGATACCCTCAGCATAGAGGAACTTGCTTTTACAATTCTGCATCCGTTTGTAATCGAGGACTTATCTGATGAACAGCTTAGAGCAGTGATTGATCATACATTTCAATTTGAGATACCACTTCAACAGATAGGTCAAACTGACATCCATGTTTTAGAATTGTTTCACGGACCGACCTGGGCTTTTAAAGATTTGGGAGCCAGATTTCTGGCCGGATGCTTATCCCAATGGAGCGACCAATCAAAGGAGACCATCATTCTGGTGGCTACCTCCGGAGATACAGGGGGTGCGGTGGCAAATGCATTCTATCACCAGCCGGGCGTAAAAGTGATCATTCTGTATCCTAAAGGGAAGGTTTCACCACTCCAGGAAATGCAGATAGCAGGATTAGGTGGCAATATTACGGCGGTAGCAGTGGATGGTCATTTTAGTGATTGTCAACACTTAATTAAAAGTGCTTTTAATGATGTGGAACTGCGAACCAGTGTCAACATCACAAGTGCAAACTCTATCAATATTGCCAGATGGTTGCCGCAGATGCTATTTTATGCCATCGCCTGGCGGGAGATTCGCAAGCATAGTATAGATAGTATCATTTGCATCCCTAGTGGCAATTATGGCAATATCGCTGCTGCATTTCTTATGCATGATTTGGGCATGACCTTTTCAGAAATACTAGCTGCTCACAATGCGAACGATACCATCCCAAGATTTTTAGAAAATGGTAACTATGAACCACAAAATACCATAGCAACCCTGGCTAATGCCATGGATGTAAATGATCCCAGTAATTTTGTAAGGCTTCGATATCTGCAGCAACATCAATTCAGAGGACGACTAGCTAACTTCCAGGCTGAATCCGTAACCGACAATCAAATCTTGGTTTCCATCCAGGATGCCTGGAACAATCATCAATATCTTTTAGATCCGCATACTGCAACAGCTTGGCATTTGTTGAAAGAACATGGAGGAAAGGGAATCATTGGTGCAACCGCACATCCTTATAAGTTTGAGGATGTGATCATCAAAGCGCTTGGATACTATCCATCGGAATGGGCTAAAGAATGGAAGAGTGGTCCGGTCACAAGCACATCTATGCCTGCTGAGTATTCACCATTAAAAGAAGTGCTCTTAAATCCATCCTAAAAATCCCCGCCAACCAAATCCCCCTTGCCCCATAGGGGCAACATGTCGGTAACAAACACCCCATGCAAATCCCCCTTGCCCCATAGGGGCAGCATGTCGGTAACAAACACCCCATGCAAATCCCCCTTGCCCCATAGGGGCAACATGTCGGTAACAAACACCCCATGCAAATCCCCCTTGCCCCATAGGGGCAGCA
>JAWXAW010000146.1:0-10337 GCA_034439675.1 Saprospiraceae bacterium
GTATCCGCAGGGTTGCAACTTGATGATGATAGATCTATCTGATGACTTATATTGAGTGTCACCGCCTCGGTGACGATGCTATCGCAACCAAACTGATTGATATGCTGTGTGACAAATACACCTGTATCTGCCGGCATGCATGAGGATGCGTTGATCCATACATAGTCTTGTTCACTGAAGGTCACCGTCAGGATGATCAGGCTGTCGCACCCATCTTGTCCTGTCAGGGTGTCCTGCGACACGCCCACATCTCCAGGATGGCACGATGTCGCATTGATGTACGTCGTATCTGAGATACGGAAGGTCACCGTCGTGATGATCAGACTATCACAACCATCTGTGCCTTGTAACAATTGTTGATACTCTCCGATCATCGTCGAATCGCATGACGTACCAGACTGATACGTGGTATCTATACCCGCAAAAGAGACAGTGGTAATAATCATACTATCACACCCTGTCACATCCGGAATGATCAGCTGGAACATGCCCAGCTGCGCCGAATCGCATGTGACTTGACTGACATACGTCGTATCTGAAGGCGGTATCCAAGTTACACTGCGGATGATCAGGCTGTCACATCCGGCCTGGTTGGACAATGTATCTATAGATACACCTGTATCTGCTTGTCGGCATGATGTCAATGGTATCGTGGTCGTATCGGATGGCAGTAGCGAGATGGTGGTGGTCACCAAGGTATCACATCCATTTGGATTGTCGATTGTAGTGACAAAGACACCTGTAGCGGATGCATCACATGTGTCTTCCTGCACCTGGATCATCACGGCAGGTAAAATGGTAATATTGGTGGTCACCACACTATCACAACCATGAATCGAATTGAATGTATTTTGATAAATCCCAGCCTCCGTCTCCCAGTAAAAGCCAAGCCATACCGAATCACCATCACAGATAGAGACATCAAAGAAGTCCGCATAGGTTGGAAAGACTTCAACGACTTGTTCAGGATCAGTTATAGTGATGCAAGCTTCTTGTGATGGAACCGCTGAAGTGATCGTGTAGGTGGTATTGTTTTGAGGCAGATCGATGAAAGAATAATTACCTATCACATCATCAAACACAAAGGGTGATCCCGGATTCGCTTGTATTTCTAAAGTGATCGGAAATGTTGCATTGGTATTGAGCGTGAGAGTGGCGGATTGGTTGTCACAGATGATGCTATCGCCTGTGAGCGCTATGGTGATAACCGGAATGGTAGTTAGCAGAGCCGTGTCAGTACCCGGACAATGCGAATCATCACTGACGGTGACAATATACTGTCCATTGATGGTTGTAGAAATACTTTGCGTCATCGGTCCATTGGACCATTGGTACACGGCCCCCGGAAAACTACCGGCATCAAAAGTAGCGGTGGTGCCCTCGCAGATGATTTGATCAGGACCGATATCTACAGCCAGTGGTGGTAGTTCCGTGACCTGGATAAAAGCAGTGGCTACATTGCTCATAGAACCGGATTCGGTCGTAAACTGTACTTCTATGGTACGCAGTCCGGCAGTAGGATTGAAGGCCGTATTCATATAGCGCACTAGATGCAAGGCATCGATAAAATCAGTGGACTTCGCTCCACCAGCATTACTGAGTGTGAGGACATCAGTGCCTTGCCCGGAGACACCGATGCCTGGTATAGAACCGGTGATATCAATTATTTCACTCAAACCATCCGGTACAAATCCAGTGATCCGAATCGTCATTTCCGCGATGATATCATCATAAAACATCCGAACATCCTCATCTGCCACCGTCGCTTGTCTCATCGTACAGGATACCTCCGTCGAATTAAAATCGGCATCGGTCGCACCGGAGCTGTCATTGCAATCGAGGTCGAGGGTGTTGTCGCAATCCGGAGGGTCAGCGAATTCGAGCATGGAGGTAATAGCTAAAGTCCAATTTGGAGCAGGGCATAGTTCTATTATAGAACCATCCAACAGATTAATACTAATTAAGTCAATAGAACTACCGACCCAATCACCCAATGTGCCTATCAGTGTATTACATATTGGAGATGCTGTGAGACCATGTACTATCCTATTTGGTGGAATATTAACGACAACACTGGAATTTTCAATATCACCTAGATCTACTTCTACTATAGCTGAACTTTGTCCAGAATAAAAGTATAACTTACCATTAAATAAAGTACAATCTCCATGAGGTACATGACCTGTATTACCTACATTGGTAATAGAGCCATCATTTGTGTTAAGGAGGAGTAGGTTTCCTGAATCCTCTATTGTGTAAAATAAACCACCTCCAATACTCACCAGACCTCCAAAAAACTGAGGAAAAATTAATGGGTCAAATGCATAAAATAATTCTGTCATGCCATTAACAAGATTTAGCCTATACAGCCCAGGAGAACCATTACCTGGATCAAATAAAGAAAGCAAGATAGAATCAGGAGTCAGTGTCAATAAAATAGTATGATCAAAGGTTCCACTAGATTCGAAATTACAGCCGCAAAATGTGGTACCAAGTTCGAGTAGTTGTATTTCAGAATGTTGTCCGACATAATATGACTGTGCTTTAATTCCAGATAAAGACCCAATCAATATGATTACTATTACTGAAAATCGAAATGTAGATTTCATTTAAGTTGAATCTGTGAAATATCTTTGAAAAAATATGCCGGAATAAAGTCAAGCCCTTTCCGGCATATCTCCAATTCATAATCAATTACAAGGACTAATAAAGCAATCTCCATCCGCCTGATAATACACTATCTGATTATTAGTTAAAGTGATAGTTGCTTCATCAGGATTCGTTTCATTGTACTGACAAGTAAACCTAATCCTTATAGTAAACCCAGAAACATTCTGAATCATAAATGATCCACCGGATGGCACACAAAACAGATGCTTCGAACCAATCATTGGAAACGTCAGGGTGCCTGATGTGCCTGATATTGTAGAACATGAACCACCAGGACTAATTGGTCCACACGGTGTTCCTGTCATCGCAAAATATGCTCCACAGAATAAGACCTGAGCAGATACATTATCGGAAATTAATTCCATACCACAACAACAATAATCAATTGGGCAATCATCACACTCTTCAATCGTTCTGTTCGTAATTTGCTGTGTTGTATCGAGTTGCGCTTTAACCTGATGTTCGCTCTGATCACAAGAAGAAAAAACGAGTACGGTCATCATACTTATAAATAAGCTGAATGACAAAATATGGTGATTTAAAAAATGTGCATTTTTCATAATTAAAAAATTTAAATAAAATGAAAATCGTCCATTTTTGGGTCTCTGTCATGCAAAATCTGCCCTTTTCTTGTCTCTCAGACCGATATATCCTCTCCTGTCAGGGTATGCAGGAGAGGTCTCCTTGTCATGGGTTCGTACAGGAAGATTCCCTTTAAGTAATTTATAAATGTAGAAAGTAATCGTTGCGTCTGTGCTATGATTGGAGATAGCATCTGATCCATTTTTGAATAGCAAGCATCTTGCATAAAGATCAGATTTCCAATGAGATACAAAGAAATACCTGATATGTCCTGACTCCAAAACCACCGAAAACCATTGAAAGGTTTCAACCCAAAACAAGATGACCGATGCGCTGATGCGCTATCGCAGGTGTGTGTATGAGTGTGTTTCATCTCACCTTATTTTTCAGGAGGCCGTTTGGGAAACAAGTATACAGAAAATATCCTGTATTTACCTCCACACCATGAAGGTGTGGCTGGTAGAAATTGGGAGAGACGTAAGATGCCAGACGCGCAGACACAATACGCACGATGCTCGTTTCTTTTTGCAGGCGAATCCTGCACATATTGACTGTTTTTTTTAAAAAACAGTCAATATCGGTAGCCTCCGGCTACCGATGGATAAATCATATGTATCATGCTCTATTTTGAATCTTTGTCAGTAGCCTCCAGGCTATGGGTGAGAATCATGCGTCATGTTTGTCTTGATTTGAAATAGTTGGACAGAAGGTTTTTCTTGCCGTTGAAAACGGCATTTGTTATTATTTTCCGAAGATGTTTTTTTTAATTTGCTACCGAGGACGTAGGTCAACCTACGCCCAACTTTGTTCTTCCTTCAAACTTTGATTTTCCTTTGCCATCCAAGGACGTAGGTCACCCACGCCCAAATTTGGTCTTTCTGCCAACTTTGGTCTTTCTGCCAACTTTAGTTACTTATAAATCACCAATCGTCACACCATCCCCACCCTGATTCTTTTCAGGATGTGAAATCTCTTTGAAAGGGTAACTCTTCATCTTGCGTGCCACCAACTGCCGAAGCACACCGGTTCCTTTTCCATGTACAATTCGGATCTGAGACTGACTACTCATAAATGCCGCATCAATAAAACGCTCGAGATAATGCGATGCTTCTTCAGGAAGCATGCCACGGATATCAAGCTCGTTTTCAAAACGACTATAGTCACCGATATCTTTGTTAAGGCTCGCATGCTTTTTGACTTCAACAGGCGCATTGGCAGGGACCAATTCCGACAAAGGCATGGTCATCTGCAACTGCCCGACGATCACTACGGCTCTGTCTTTAGTAATTCTATCCACCACACCATACTGATGCGTTGAACGCAACTTTACATGATCACCTACAAGGAAGTCTCTTTTAAAATCAGTGACCTCCACCAGTTCTTCCGCAAGCTCCTTAATCTCGGTACTAAACTGGCTTTGCTTTACTTTTATTTTTTCAATCTGCTCTTTAGCCTTTTCAGCATTTTTCTCATTTTTAAGGTCCTTGAGCAGACGGTTCATCTCCTGACTGTATTGAGACACTTCATTTAAGGATGCTTTCTTCTGATCGATCTTAAATTTCTTCCGTTTGATTTCGAGATCGAGACGCAGCTGTTCATAATTTGCCACTAACCGATCAAGATCCTTTTGTTTGTCCTGCAAGTTTTTGATCTCTGTACTCAGTCGTAATGTTTTGTCATCGAGATCATGGATCAGATCTTCAAGCTCCATCGCCTTCGTCCCGGCTTTTTTACGAGCGTATTCAATCACCTCAGCAGGAAGCCCTGTCCGCTCAGCAATTTCAAATGCAAATGAACTACCGGGTTTACCAATTTTAAGTTGATACGTTGGTTGAATTTTTTCTTTATCAAACATCATTGCACCGTTGACTACACCTTTGGTGTTATGCGCATACATCTTGATGTTTGGATAATGTGTTGTCAGCACACCGTAAGTATTCCGTTTCACGAGGGCGTCCAGAATGGCTTCGGCGATGGCCCCGCCTATTTTTGGATCTGTGCCTGAACCAAACTCGTCAACAAGGATCATGGTTGAATCATCCGCTGCATCAAGGGTTTCTTTCATATTTCTCAACCGCGAACTATAGGTAGACAAATCCTCTTCGATCGACTGCTGATCTCCGATATCCACACATATGCGCCTGACAA
Source organism: Saprospiraceae bacterium (assembly GCA_034439675.1). Classification (GTDB taxonomy): domain Bacteria; phylum Bacteroidota; class Bacteroidia; order Chitinophagales; family Saprospiraceae; genus Opimibacter. Next base: position 5,401 of record JAWXAW010000146.1, read on the forward strand.
CACCTATGACTGTACTGCCGTCAGCCGGAATCAGCATCCCACATTGTGCCATCACCTGTATAAGGCCTGTAGCTTTCATCAATATGGACTTTCCTCCTGCATTTGGCCCACTGAGGATAAGCAATCTGTTTGGCGGATTGAGTATGAGATCAAAAGGAATAACCGTTTTCTGCTTTGACTTATTCTTCAGGTACAGGAGTGGATGACGCGCCTGAATGAGATGAAGAGTGGCGGTGTCTTGCAGCTTGGGGCGCTGCCCTCTATAGCTCATGCCGAGGAGTGAAAGACACTGCACAAGATCCCAGTGGTGGATCAGCGTGCTGATATCATCTATATGCTCTTTATGCGGACGTAAAGTATGGCACAGCTCCTTTAATAATCTTAATAACTCCTTCTTAAATTCCCCTTCTAATTCGATAATGTTGTTGTTGATCTCCACGATGAGTTCCGGCTCAAGAAATACTGTACGTCCTGTAGAAGACTCATCATGGATGATTCCTTTGATCTTTCTTTTATATTCAGCGTCAACGCAGAGTACCCGCCGGCCTGAACGGACAGATTCAACTGTATCTGTCAGATACCCATCACTCTTGTATCGTGCTATCAGCCGGACAAACTCTTTGTTCAATCTTGCAGTCTCTGTTTCAATCGATCTTGAAATGGCAAGCAACTCAGGTGAAGCATTAGGTCTTACTGCGCCCTTTTCATCAAGAATAGCCCTAATGGGTTTAATTAGCTTTGTGGGATCTGCCGCCATCAAAGTCCATTGAAATATTTCCGGATAATCCCGGCGGGCATCAGGCTTCGAAAAAAACTGATGGATAAGCTGGACCTGTTCCATCTGTCTGCCGATTTCATGGATATCCTCTTGCGGTAAAACGTATCCATCAATGCTGAGATGTTCGAGAGACTGGAATACGTCCTCATACGTACTTAACTGTGGGCGGTCAGAAAGGGCAGAAATCTCTGAATACTCAAACACCTGGTCCATCCGGTACTGGATATCTGCTATATCTGAGAGTGGATGTAGCTTCAAGCACGTATTACGGCCAAATGCTCCTCTGGCATAACCAGCGAGTAGTTCACGAATCTTATGGAACTCAATTTGCTCTTCAGCAGAAGATGATATATCAACCAAGTGGGACATGGGATGGTAAAATTAGGATTTTGTTGTAAGACAGGGAGAGGTGTAACACAGTGAGAGGTGTAACACAGTGAGAGGTGTAACACAGTGAGAGGTATGGGTGTGGTCCTATCTGGAACATGCGTCTGGATTTTGGAGTCTTAAAGATGGATTTCTGATATTAGTATCTAAAGCAAGCTGTCGAAATCAGCTACCTTCGAGGGTGAAAAATGATAACAGGTATGGCTTCCAATAGTTTAGGACGGATATTCAGGGTCACCACGGCCGGGGAATCGCATGGAGCTACGATGGGTGTTATCATTGACGGATGTCCTGCTGGGATAGAAATAGATACTGCGTTTATTCAGAAAGAGCTCGACCGCAGGAGGCCTGGCCAGTCAAAAATTACCACACAACGGATGGAAGGGGATAAAATCATTATTCAATCAGGTGTATATCAAGGGAAGAGCACCGGTGCTCCCATTCTGATACTCATCCCAAATGAAGATTCAAGATCTTCTGATTACGAACAGATTGAACATGCGTTCAGGCCATCACATGCGGATTATACCTATCATCAGAAATACGGAACCCGGGATCATCGCGGTGGTGGACGTTCATCAGCACGTGAGACAGTAAACTGGGTGGCTGCAGGCGCAATAGCCAAAATGATATTGCATCTGGAAGGCATACAGATCAATGCTGCTGTATCCAGTGTCGGCCCTATTGAGGTTGAAATTCCACTGGCAGCATTTGATTGGGATTTTGCGGAACAAAATCCGGTTCGGTGCCCAGATCCATCCACGTCTATTTCGATGCTCACCTTGATTGAAGAAACCAGAGATTCGGGCGACACCATTGGAGGCACGATTACGTGCGTGATTGATGGTTGTCCTGCAGGGCTCGGTGAACCTGTATTTCATAAACTCCATGCCGACCTTGGCCAAGCCATGTTATCTATCAATGCCTGCAAAGGATTTGAATATGGCTCCGGTTTTGAAGGTTCAAAGATGCGTGGAAGTGATCACAATGACGTTTGGTCAAACGCAGAAGATGTCATCAAGACTGCTACAAATTTTTCGGGGGGTATTCAAGGAGGTATCAGCAATGGCATGCCGATATACTTCAGAGTTGCTTTCAAGCCCGTCTCAACAATAATGACCGATCAACCAACAGTTGACACAACAGGTGATGCAGTTGTCATCAAAGGAAAAGGAAGACATGACCCCTGCGTGGTGCCGCGAGCTGTGCCCATTGTTGAAGCATTGGCAGCATTGGTGATGGTGGATCACTGGCTCCAGGCAAAAGCCTATCGGTAGATACCGTTGATAAAAAATTTTCTATTTTCTATTCTACAACAATTGGTCCTTTATGCATTCGTGATGTTAAAAACAGAATTGCTCTCCATAATCCGTAACCTGGGACTCTCAAATCTGGCAGATAAAACCCGCTTCCAGGTTATGCGCTTTAAAAACAGGAAAAACAACAACCTGTTTAAAAAAGCTCATCTTGATATCATACTCCCTCCGCCTTATATGGTCTATGAGTCATTTCAGATCGATTACAAAAAATATTTTTGGGGAGGTCTGGAAGATGCAGCGTGGATTGTCTCCCTCATTAAACCTCATCATAAAGTTGAAAATATAAAAATCCTTGACTGGGGATGTGGTCCTGCCCGAATCATACGCCATATGCCAGCTCTTCTAGGCAAGACGAATGATTATTTTGGCACGGATTACAATCCGATAACTATCGCTTGGTGCTCAGCACAGATAAAAGGAATCTCATTTTCAACTAACCATCTTAATCCTCCTTTACCCTATCCTGAAAATCAATTCGACATCCTATACGGGATTTCAATCCTGACCCATCTTTCGGAGGAAAACCAATCAGCATGGAGCAATGAACTGTTCAGCGTAACTGCAGACCAAGGCATCGTCATCTTAACTACACACGGTGATGCTTTTCTTGAAAAACTTACTACTGCTGAAGCAGTAGCATATCGCTCCCAACAGCCCATCCTTCGTGATAAGACCAAAGAAGGGCACAGGACTTTTGGCACCTTTCATCCACCTGCTTTTATCCGAAGTGTTTTTGTTGCTTCCGGATTTTCAATTCTCGAACACATTCCTGGCAAGCGGGTTCATGAATCCTACATTTCACAGGATGTGTGGATCCTGATTAAAAAATGATTTAGTTCAGAGACGATCTATTTTGTTCTGATCTTGTCTTTGCGCTGTGTATACTATCGCTCTTTAAAAGGCCATTCGCTTGCGCTTATAACATTTCGCTTTTCGCTATTTATTTCATTTTCCCAACTTCCATACAATCCTTCGAAAAGGTCGATTCCACTTATTTTCTCAAGACTATCAACGGAGACTATGTAGTCTTCAAGCGGACCAAAGGAATGTTGATGCTGATCGAATAAGAAGGCAATGACCATAGGGGTCGAATCATGTTTTGTAAAAACTGCTTTGTAGAAATATTTTGGCACCAGGATTTCATTATCCCCAATGGTCGCCGAAGCATCCAGAAACAAGGGGCCTGTGACAACTGAAACACTTCCATATTTCCTTGACCAGTCCCTTACATTATGCTCGAGTTCAAGCCAGATGCCATCATTGAATTCTTCATGCATAGGCGCTACATTACTCAGCAGGAAAGTAGCATCCATTGATTCTTTGTTCCAGGCCATGTCCGCTGAAGGCACCAGATGGCCTCGCCGGTATCCGGAGCCTTTATAATCTCTGTAATGTCCCGAACCACTCCTGATGGCCGGATCCGGATTAAAGTCCTGGTCACGATCATTTTTGGGCGCATTCATCATTTCCACCGAAAGTTCATACGAAACCCATTCAGGTAATTCATACTCCTCAACGTAGGAAAGGCTGAAATTTGGTTTGCTGTAGACAACACCTGCCTTAGGCTCGGGAGCATAAGTAGCCTCCAATGATTTTTCAGGAGTTTCAATGCTTTGCAACCCATCCAGAAAATACATGGTCAGGCAGATGATTCCCACAAAGATCAATACCATCCAGACCATCTTGCTGGCTGCTTTCTTTTCATAACGCCGGTTATGACTGGGTATCTTGAATTCACGCATAGCTGCTGCAAAGTTACTTATGTAAATCGAGGTTTGATTGTATCTTGCAGGTAGCATTGATATCACCGTTGGAATGAAACATTATTATACACTCCTGACTACTTTCCTGCTTACCACTTGTTGCATCGCACAATCCGGACCTTATATGTTTTCGGGCGCTAGCTATCAGGGCAATGGCCAGATAGGACTTTTAACCAAGGACGCTGAAGCAGGAATTGTATTACCGGCATTGCTTGCCAGTCGTGATCATGGTGGATGGTCCGTGGCAGCAGCTACCCGAACCGGATTAAAGGATCTCACAGAAATTTCAGGATCAGCTCACCTGTTGCTCCCGTGGAAAGACCAGATAGCATTGGGGATCCAATACACAGGCATTGAGGGATATTCCGAACAAAGGATCACTTTCAGTTATGCCAGGAGGCTTTTCGAAAAACTAAATGCAGCTATCCAGTTTGATCTCAATCGGAATGAAGCCGAAGAGTTTGACAATGTCTATGTGGCCAGCTGGTCTGTTTCCTTCCACGCACCTATCATGAAAGAACTTTCTATGTCTGCCTGGATATACAATCCGCTTGGTACAGAGAGTGTTCTCGATCTGCCTTCCATGGCAAGGATTGGCTTACTATATGAGCCCTCTAAAAAAATCGGAATAGCGGTTGAAGCTGAAAAAGACTGGAGGCACGAGCTTCGTTTCAAAGCCGGCATCCTTTA
>JAWXAW010000147.1:0-3560 GCA_034439675.1 Saprospiraceae bacterium
AAAAAAGGCTTACATCGTCCGCGCTTCGTTGGGCCAATGATTTAATGCATCAATGACACCGCCCATCAGGGCAAGGGTGATCACCCAGTAGACCGTATTGATGCCCAGGTTTTTGAGATTCTTTCTTTCAAAAAGGCCATTGGTGAATAGCACGGGCATAGCTACCATAAAGCCGATCAGGGTGCCATGTAAAGCGCCATGTTTGAAACTATCAAAAGGTCCTTCTTGTCCAGGCCCATCAACATTGACCAGCAGGAACATTGACAAGAGGAACGACATGACTAGAGAAATACCTAAAATGACACCCATATTTCCTTTGTTGAGATCTGCTTCGGTTATACCTAAGGATTGCATCCATGCTTTACCAAAGACTTTTGGGTGATAATAAATAAAGCCTATGAACATAGGGATCAAGGCAGCAATCAGAATGGCAATGAAATTTGGTTGTGGCATGATAGGTGAGTTTAAAAGGGTAGAAGGTTAGTGGCTTAGAAGGTTAGGGATCAGAAGGTTAGCTTTTTTCAGCATAAAACTTCAAAGCTTTAAGGCCGTTGTCAAATTGCTTTTTGAGTTCGCCGCGCATCATCAGCCCGAAGTATTTACGCCAAGGTAGCATGCCGACATCTTCACTCATACTCCAGGTGACTTCGATATTATCTCCTTTGTGGGTAAACTGAAATTTAGAACTCCCGGTGTGCTTACCGCCAAAATCCATGGAGGTAATGATCTCTTCATTATTGGCCACTCTGGAGAGGGTAAGTGTACCTGTGCCCATGCGCTTATTTTGCGATTCCCATTTATAGAATGCATTTTGCCCTACTGGTGGGTTGCTGAAGGTCATGACCATGGTGGGATCCATGCGTTTCCATGGTGCCCATTTTTCCCAGTTACGGAGATCGTTTACCTGTTCAAAAACACGATCAATAGGTGCACTGACTTCGATGGAGCGTTTTACCTTGATTTCTGAGGGGAGGAGGAAGGAAAATAAGAGAAGGGCAAGAAGGAATAAACCGAGCCAGAGGCCGATCTTTTTGAGCAACTTTTTCATAGTCAGTTTTTTCAATTCAAATATCTGCAAAATATACGTGCTTTTGCACGTAAGGGGGCTGAAAACAAAAAGGAAGCTTAATGTGAAATGAGATCCAGCATTTATGATGTCCTTTACGTAAGGCGATCTATACCTCCTGGATAACCTCAAAGCCTTTGTAACTTCCAGTAATCGCATATCCGATAACAACCTCTCCTATGCCTCTGGATTTAATTTTCAAACTTGTCTCGTTGATGGTAGCTCCTGAACCAACAGCATCATCTATTAAAAGTATTCTTTTAAACTGTCTTTTTTCGGCGAGCATAATACTTGCACGGGCATTTTGAATTCTATCCTCTAGTCTACTCAGCGCTTTCTGTGTAACCACAATGCTCCCTTTAACCTTACGGAGGTGAACCATTGGAAGCGTTAAGCTTAATCTGTTCTCTAAGACACTCATAAACTGAACATCCCTTCTGATGTTGGGAGGGATGTATCCAATTGCATCAATATTAGCCTTTCCAATCAAGGATAAGATAGATGGCTTTATCTGATCGGCTATCTCATGTATCAATTCTCTGCTTTGGCCTTGCTTGGCATAATTCAGCAGGTTACCCAGTTTTGTTTTACCAAATCATTCGATGTCATAGAAATCCTGATAATATAATTCATCAAGCCCTATTTCTTTAAATCCAATCGTGTGTCTTATCTTTTCCAGACCTGAGATTAGTCCGGATTCATCAAAATATTTAAGATACTTTTTCCTGGTATGAATGAATTCATCAATCGTTTTTTCCAGGGGAAGCTTTTGTCTTTCACACCATTTGATCATGGCTTCCAGACCTTCAAGCCGTCCACCGATATCTGATATCAATAGAAAATGGTCTTTTAAAAAGGAGAATTTTTCTGGGGCAAGCGATAATGAATCAGCATATTTTACATTGGCCTTTCTTAATCTATAATAGGTGAGCGGAGGTAATCCTAACTTCTCTATCAGGCCTTCCTGGAGAAGGAGTGCCAAAATCCTATGGATATATTGCCGTGAAACGTTTAGCTCCTCACTGATCTGAGAAACCCTGACTTCACCATATTTTCCTATTAGATTATATATCTCGTCTTTCATGATTACGATTTACGGTTTACAGTTTACTGTAAACTGTAAACTGTAAACTGTAAACTAAATCTTCAAAACTTCCATTTGCACCGTAATTGAAACCAGAATCTGCATTAAGATGAGAAGATCAGAGTAATCCCTCGATCACCTTTTCTTCATTAATACCCTCTGCTTCAGCCTTATAGTTACGTACGATCCGGTGGCGGAGCACGTAAGTGGCTACAGCCTTAACATCTGAAATATCCGGAGAATATTTGCCGGTAATCGCAGCATGGCATTTAGCACCCAACACCAGGTACTGTGAGGCACGAGGACCAGCTCCCCAGGAAATATACTGATTGACCTGCTCCGTGGCCCTGGAAGTGCCTGGGCGTGTTTTAGAAGCTAGTGATACAGCATATTCGAGTACGTTGTCAGCAACAGGGATTTTACGGACTAACTGCTGGAAATGCAAAATCTCCCCGGCGCTGAGGATATGGCTGAGTGTGGTGTTCTGAACGGTGGTGGTGGTTTTGACTACCTGAATTTCTTCGTCGTAGGATGGATAGTCTAGGGGTATATTGAACATAAACCTGTCCAGTTGAGCTTCAGGCAATGGGTAGGTACCTTCCTGTTCTATTGGATTTTGGGTAGCCAGAACAAAGAAAGGTGACGGCAGCAGGTGGCGCTCCCCATTGACAGTGACGGATCGCTCCTGCATAGCTTCCAGCAGGGCGGCCTGTGTTTTGGGCGGCGTACGGTTGATCTCATCCGCAAGGATGATATTGGCGAAAATGGGGCCCCGGTTGAATTTGAAATGGCGGTCTTCGTCCAGGATCTCCGTACCGGTAATGTCAGATGGCATCAGGTCAGGGGTAAACTGGATTCTTTTGAACTCCAGATCCAGTACTTCCGAAATAGTGCTCACCAGCAGAGTCTTCGCCAAACCGGGAACACCCACCAGCAGGCTGTGTCCGTTGGAAAACAAGGAAATCAAAACGGCTTTGACTACTTCGTCCTGGCCGACAATCACTTTAGCGATTTCCTTTCGAAGTTCCTGATATTTAGCTGCCAGCGCATCAATCGCCTGAACATCAGATGTATATTCCTGAATCATATATTTTTAAGTTTCACGTCTTAGTCGCCCCTTTTGGGCGTAAGAGGGTCAAAAATAGGGGAAAAAAGTTAGCAGTTAGAAGATAGCAACTAGAAGTTGGAAACTAGAAACGAGAAGTTAGCAACTAAAAGTTGGAAACTAGCAGTGAGAAACTAGAAACGAGAAGTTGGAAACTAGCAGTGAGAAACTAGAAACGAGAAGTTAGAAACTAGCAGTAAGAAACTAGAAACGAGAAGTTGGAAACGAGCAGTGAGAAACGAGAAACGAGAAGTTGGAAACGAGCAGTGAGAAACGAGAAACGAGAAGTTGGAAACGAGCAGTGA
>JAWXAW010000148.1:0-6416 GCA_034439675.1 Saprospiraceae bacterium
AGGTGAAGGTGGAAGTAAAGGTGAAGGCGGAGGCTTTGGGGAAGAATGTCAATTCCACATTTCACTCGATTACCCCATAAATTGGATCGCATAGTTCGACTTCGCTCACTACAAGGATTGCGCAGAATTATTTTAATAAAAAATTACGCAGATACGTTTATCACAGATCACCACATCCCCACATCACAGATATACGGATAACTCACCCTGTCCCCTCTTGTTGAAGTATTGACATTGGATACAGCATTGTCGGGGAATGAGGGGAGGTATGATTTTCAATTCTTTGCATGCTTGTGCATCTTAGATCACAACATCACAGATCGTAGCAAAGCGTAGATCCCGCCAAATGCATAGCATTTGCGGCGGGGTGCAAGACAAGACACAGTTGACTGATGACAGTTGACAGTTGACAGATAACAGTTGACAGATAACAGTTGCCAGTTGCCAGTTGATAGTTGACAGTTGATAGTTGACAGATAACAGTTGACAGATAACAGTTGCCAATTGACAGTTGACAGATAACAGTTGACAGTTGACTGATGACAGTTGACAGTTGACAGTTGACAGTTGACTGATCCCTCCGATCACAGATCACAGATCCCCCCATCACTCGATAAAAATGCAGACTTCTTTACCCCTCAAAGGGACTGTCATTTTATATTTATTTCAACACCATAGAGTATTGCTCCAACAAAATTATCGAGCCTATTGCAATACAATACCTCTTGTCACACGCTGATTTCCCTGCCTGATATTGATGTAATAATGACCTGAGGGCACTGCTGGTAAATTGATTCTTTGTGCCATCAATTGTCTGGTACCTTTCGCGCCTGACCAGATTTGAATTTCATGACCCCATTTATCAAGCAATGATGCGGACCACGGCTGGCCAGAAGACATCCATTCCATCGTGGTGTATTGTGAAGCCGGATTAGGGTACAGTTTGAAATGAACATCTGTAAAAACTTCCTGCTGAATAGCCGTAGACAGTGAACACCCTTCAATCAATGGTAAGAACTGCACCTCCGGATTAAGGACTTCAAAAATGGTTGATTCGTCAAGGCCGATCCAGTCTTTCAATACCGTAGCATAGACTGACCTGAAGTCATATTGCATCGCAACACCTTCCTGTGGGTCAGCATCAACCAAGATCTGGGCATTGTCTCCAAGGACACCTGGTCTTACGCAGGAGCCAAACAACATCAACGGAGCGGCTGTACCATGATCTGTACCCATACTATCATTGGATTTAATCTGACGGCCAAACTCGGAAAAGGTCATCGTAAGCACTTTTTCATCTTTTCCGGAGAGCTTGAGATCCTGCTGGAAGGCATGAACCGCTTCAGACAGTTGCAATAACAAATCTGCATGATCGCCTTGTGTTGTGTCCGCATCTACCTGCGCGGAATGTGTATCAAAACCACCAATGGAACAGATATACACTTTCGTCTTCAATCCTCCGGCAACGAGTAATGCTACATTCTTCAATTGTGTAGCAAGCCGGTTATTAGCAGGATAGGTCGCCTGATTGCTACCGCCATTTGCGGCATTTAGAATAATCCCAGAATACGCATTCGTCTGTGCGATTGCATCAATCAGGAATCTCAATTCATAACCGTAATTGTTATCCGGCAAATTTCCAACCTCACCTTCCGATAGTGGAGCGAGTGAAAACGGATCTTCAAGTGCCAGTGAAAAATTGGTCAGCGGACCCTGACACGTTTCTGATACCAGGGAACCCATCGTGAGTGCGAATGGTGCATCGTAATCTGCATTAGGATAGCCTTCGGGATAATCGGGGTGACCGTCATTGAAATAGCGGCCCAGCCATCCTGTATTAAGGTATTCCGTTGCTTCTGACCCGGAGGTCCAGATATCTGTGGACCTAAAGTGCGAGCGGTCCTGGTTAGGATAACCTACACCTTGCACGACACCCATTTTGCCATCGAGATACAGCTCCTGCATCTTCAGCATTGAAGGATGTAAACCAAGACTGGATTCAATAGGTAATACATTCGCTTCAGGTATGAGAATATTAGGACGTACGGCACTCAGCGCGCTGTATTGATCCAGGGGGATGACACAATTGAGGCCATCATTTCCACCATTGAGTTGAATGAGCACAAGTACACGGTCATTTTCCGGACCTTGCCCGGTCAAAAAAGGAAACGGCACCACGCTCAGCTTCATGCCATTGAGCATTACAGGTATGGAGGTCAGCGCACTGGTTCGTAAAAAATTTCTCCTTTTCATAGCTATTGGATTAAAGCCCTGTAACCGGGACGGATTATTGTAATTGGAATTCAGGTAATGCCATGATGGCCAGGAACAAAGCCCTCAGTCTGTTTTCTACAGCCAGCCGCTTAGCGTCATCCGTTGGGTCAAGGAGATATGCACCATACTCAACTGTCCATTCAAAATCAGGAAGGCCCGGGATCAGGATCTCTTTGAGGTAAGTCAGTTGCTCTGCCGTCAAAGGCCATGGAAGGGCCAGGTTGACCAAAGCTTCAATCATCGCATTCGGATCAGGTGCTTCCGGCATTCTGTCCACTATTTTTAAAACGTCAATTCCAAGTGGCCGGTCAATGATTTGTATTTGTCCTACGGCTACCCCATCCGTGACAGCACGACGTACTAAAAGTGTAACGCTGCTGATCCAGTTGCGATAGAAGATTGGTTCCTGGTAATAGGCTTTCCAGCCTGAAACACTGGGTGGCGTATACATGTCTTGCTGCATGGTGGCATTTAGTCCGTGTAGCAAAAACCAGATGGTATAGGTGTTGGTGACATTGTAAGTGATATCTATTTCAAAGGTCTTCATGAACGAAGCCGTAAAGTCAATCGGGCTCTTGATCATACAACCTATTGCATTTTCGTGATAGAAATGTTCACTTGAAAACAATGCGGCGATGACCGGTTCCATTTCATAATTTTCCTGGCGCATTAAGGCTGCAAGCGGTTCGATGACATTCGCTTCGATATCTTCATCGATGTTGTAGTATACAAACCAGCGGTATAAATTTCGTGCCATAAACCTGGACACTTCCTCTTGTTCAAGTATAATGTCAACCACCGCTTTGTATTCCTCTGCCCCCAGATTGTTAATGACTGTATTGTTAAACCGTGGTGACAATGTCTTGGTATCAGTATCATGCCTGTTTGGCCTGAATATGGCAGGTGGATGAGGGCCTGCCGCTTGAAAACCTGCATTATCAACGGTCCATCCCGTCAGTGCGCGCGCTATTTCCTTTATGTCTTCTTCGGTATAGTTGGTATAATCACCCGGACCTGCCTGAATGCCTTTACCTACCGTGAACAATTCAAGTAATTCACGTGCATAGTTTTCATTCGGTGCGTTTTTGTTGCTCTCGTTTCCATTGAGATAACGCAACATCAGTGAATTGACCGTGATTTCTTTCACCAGGGTCCTGAAATTACCTAACGCATTATTGCGAAGGAGGTCGATGTATTGATAAATATATTTAGCGTGAGGTGCGTCAGCAGTCACGAAATGATTGTGCCAGAAGAGGACCATTTTTTCGCGGAGGCTGACACCTTCGTTGAGAATCAGCCCAAACTGCCATGCCCTGATCGAGCGATGTGCATAATTGGCATTCTGAATGATCGGTGTATAGACCCAGGATTGACCAACAGGCACATTCGGGTCATCCGGATAATTATAATTGACCGGCAGATCCGGAGCCGGGACAGGGCTTAGCAATTTTTGAATCGTGAGCGCCATGCCATCTTCGACCGCCTGGGCGATCTGGCTAGCCGTAGGGCCAAACATTCCGCGTTGCAATAGATGCTTGGCGGTAAGTTCGTTCCACTCCCCGATGTAGGTATCCAGTCCTCCGCGGATGAGTACCGGAGGGGACATCAATACATTGGTCATTTGAGTTGGAGGAGAAGGGTTGGCTTTGACCTGTGCTTTGATCAGTGCTTGTAAATCGAATAAATCTGCCATATGGTTGAAGGCTTTGATGATCCTGACCTGGTTTTGACCTTGCTTCGGACAATTGGTTTAATACAGAATGCTAAAAATACAAAATGCAATGCGCAGGAGACGTACTATACTATAAGAGAAGCCAAAACACCCGTTTTGTACTCACGGCGACAAAACTGCTTTTTCTATCTTGTGCCTTTAACAGATTCATGAAGTGAAAATACTGGTCACCGGGGCTGCAGGATTTATAGGTTTTCACATGTGCAAGGCGCTCATGGCTGAAGGTCACGAGGTATACGGACTCGACAATATCAATGGTTATTATGATGTCCGCCTCAAACACAACCGCCTGGAGCTGCTGGGGATTCAGGTTGAGAAGCTCGTCCAGGGCAAGGCGATTGCCGGAGAAAAAGGATTAGTTTTCTATTATCTCGACATCCTGGAATCCTCGCAACTGAATGCACTCTTTGCTGCAGTTAAACCCCAGATCGTAATCCATCTGGCGGCGCAGGCAGGTGTGCGCCATAGTATTGACAATCCACAATCTTTTATAGACAGCAACATCCAGGGGTTTTTCAATATCCTTGAAGCCTGCAGACGCAACCCTGTGGAGCATCTCGTATACGCCAGCAGTTCAAGCGTATATGGTTCCAATACCGAAATTCCATTTAAAGAATCAGACCGGACCGCACAACCTGTCTCTCTATACGGGGCTACAAAAAAAGCCGGTGAGGTGCTGGCTCATTCTTATGTGGAGTTATATAAAATTCCTACCACAGGGCTCCGCTTCTTTACCGTGTATGGTCCATGGGGAAGGCCGGATATGGCCTATTACAAGTTTGCTGATCAGATCATGCACGGCGATACTATCGATGTCTACAATTATGGCAACATGGAAAGAGACTTTACCTATGTGGATGATATCATCGATGGCATCAGCGCGTTGATACACCACCCTCCCGTTGCGGAGGCAGGTGAGTTGCACAGAATAGTCAACATCGGCAGAAGCAGTCCGGTCAATCTCATGACGTTTATTGAGCTAATGGAAAAGTACCTGGGTCAGGAAGCAAAGAAGAATTTACTTCCTATTCAACAAGGAGATGTGCCCTCTACCTGGGCAGACACCTCAGCCTTGAAGCGTCTGACTGGCTATGCACCTTCCACTGATCTTGAAGAAGGTATTCGTAAATTCGTGGATTGGTACCTGACCTACAAGGGTATTACTTAACAGAAAACCAAACTATGCAATCAGTCTCCATTATTGTTCCGGTCTACAACGAGGTCGATAACATCCAAAAACTGCACGAGGAGATTCTGATGGTAGCTCGAACCCTCGGTGTTGATTTTGAAATCATCATGGTTGATGATGGCTCTACGGATGGCACTTATAAACTATTGAAATCACTGAGCCCTGTTATGGTGATCCGCATGCGGACCAATTTTGGCCAGACATCAGCATTGGATGCCGGGATCAAGGCGGCCCGGTATCCCTATATCATCACGATGGATGGCGACCTTCAAAATGATCCTGCTGACATTCCTGCCATGATCCATCATCTGGAAGAAAATGAATTTGATGTAGTGTCAGGATGGCGTAAAAACAGAAAAGATTCGATCTCCAAAAAAATGGTGAGCCGGGTAGCGAATTTGCTCAGGTCGCTGCTCGTGGAAGATGGCATCCATGACAGCGGTTGCACCTTAAAAATATACAGAAATGAATGTTTTGAAAATGTAAGCCTGTATGGTGAAATGCATCGATTTATTCCGGCGCTACTCAAGATGCGAGGTTTTCAGATCGGCGAACTGGCCGTTAATCATCGTCTACGGGTGGCCGGAAAATCCAAGTATAATATGAAACGTACCATGAAAGGTTTTGCGGATATGATCATCATCTGGTACTGGAATAGATATGCGGTCAGACCTTTTCATTTTCTCGGCACAGCAGGTTTGCTGATCATCGTGTTTAGTTTCTTTTCTGCCTTGATGTCTTTAAAGGAATTTTTCCGCGGGCAGGATATGTCCGAAACCTTCTGGCCGATGTTTACGCTCCTGACGTTTCTGATCGGCGTTCAGTTTCTGATCCTTGGGTTTATCAGTGATATGTTGATGAAGACCTATTATGGGCAGACGGGACAGTCAGCCTATACCATTCGGGACGTTGTCACGAACGAGTGAGGGTGAAAAGGCTTATAAGCTTATGAGCTTATGGGTTTATAAGTTGATGGGCTTATAAGTTGATATGTTAATAGGTTGACTTGCTGAGCGGACGGTTGGTGAGTTGTAGCAGAAGGATGCGTATAGAAGGTCGAACCAGCCGAAGCATGGGTTGATAAGTTGATATGTTTATAGGTTGATATGTTTATAGGTTGATATGATTATAAGTTGATATGTTTATAGGTTGATATGATTATAGGTTGATATGATTATAGGTTGATATGATTATAGGTTGATATGATTATAGGTTGATATG
>JAWXAW010000149.1:0-3690 GCA_034439675.1 Saprospiraceae bacterium
CGTGCCATCTGTGGGAAACCATTTCTATATTCTCCGTGAACTCCGTGCCATCTGTGGGAAACCATTTCTATATTCTCCGTGAACTCCGAGCCCTCCGTGGGAAACCATTTCTATATTCTCCGTGAACTCCGTGCCCTCCGTGGGAAACCATTTCTATATTCTCCGTGAACTCCGTGCGAAACCTTTTTAGAGAACTAGAAATCAGTTCCCATAGAAAAATGGAGGATGGGTTTTGTATCGGTCGAGGTCTCCCAGTTCCAGCCGTAATCCAGTTTGAGGAAGTAACCAAAGACCAGGGTACGTGCTCCGAATCCGTAACCGACAATCAGGGGATTGCGGTAATAGTTGACGATCACTTCTACCGTCGGTGGATTGGTCAGCACGACGGTATTTAAGGGATTGCCTGATCCGAAAGGATCAGATCCTGCCCATGCAGTGCCGGCATCTACGAAACCAACCAACTGTATGTTACGTATAAAGGAAGAGCGTATTTTCTGCTTTGATACATATTGGAAAATCGGCACCCTCAATTCCAGATTGGTGAGGATGACACTGCTTCCGTTTCTGGCGTTGTATTCAAAACCCCGCATACTGGTCGCAAGGGACGTATAGGCAAAGTTGATATTGTTTGGCACTCTGACATTGTCATCGTAGGCTGGGAACAACCAATTTTCAACGCCTCCTAGGTAATAGAGGATGCGCTCAGATCCTAAGGATGTAGCCCCTGTCAGCCGGGCAGCAAAAATGCTTCTGCCATCAAGAGAGGCGTAATGCCGTGCATCAAATCCCAGCACGGTCATAAACCCTTCGTTAAACTGAAATTTTTTGTCGGCCTCAAACAAATTGAGATCAAAACGTTTCACGGTTTCAACCCAGGCTTTAGCACGTGTACCGGTTCGGCTATTGATGTCCAATGCTCTTGTATTGTCGTACACCCATTCCACTTTGAGTCCTATACGTTGTGCATCATCCGTTTGCGTATCAAGTGTTGGTTTGTCAGCCGCCAGCGTGATGATCCGGTCATTGCGTAACGTAAGTGTACCACGCACACTATTGTAGTTGTCAAACGGATAGCTCCATTTGGTCAATCCCAGGAAGGTTACATATTGGTTCTGATGTAAAGGGTCTTGTGATGTCTGGTCGGTCTCTGTAACGGATTTCCTATAGACGGCAAATTGTTTATCAATCCGATGTTTGCGGTTGTCAAAGACTAAAAAATATTCAGACCCATTGAAGGAAGTCGGATAACGCACACCGCCTGTCACAATATAATCTTCGAGCAGATCTTTGATACTTGCTTTAAATAAGATACCAAGTGGGGAGGGTTCAAACTCACGTTTTTCTCCGGCATAACTGTCGAGGCCTCCAAACAGCAGATCGTTGTCGAGGGTCACGTTGAAATAATCAAGTTTGAATTTCAGTCGGGACGCAATTACTCTAGACCTGATGAAGGGCGTGAGATCTTTGGGTTTATATTCGAGTTTTCCGGAGACGGAAGGTTGAAGTATTTTTGTGATATCCGTGACAGGAGAAGTTTCTTCAACCGGTGTTTCTACAACGACCGGGATTGGTTTTTTAGATGGAATGACCGGAAAGGGGGTTTGAAATAAATAGCGCGGATCGATTTCTTCATCCTTGACATTTTCATTCGGTGTCAACTCAGGTTTTACATTAAGGATCCCTGTAGAAGGTGAAGGCCTGATCTGAATGATTTTGGATGAATCAAGCTGGCTGATATGCATGTAGGGCATATCCCATTTCTGTAGCCAATCAATCACCACCGGGCTGGCAGGAACAAATTCGTGCAGCCGGATATCTCGATCGTACTTGGTATTGAGCATGGCGAGTGGTGGGTCTTCCAGCAGTTGCTTGACGACGATCCGTTGCCATTGACCAGCATAGTCTGCCAGGCAGATCAGTTCATCTACTCCGGAGATTCTTGCTTTACGTTCGCTGGCATCATCACTGAAGGTAATCCTTCTCAACGTACTTTTCGGTGGTGTATAATCCAACAGGAAAAGATCAAACTGACCGATCGGCAGTATGGAATCCAGTTCCATTTTACGCAGGTTTTCGTCAGCCCTGTTGGATGAAAAGAGAATATACCTTTTTTTATCAAGCACGATGACCGATGCATCAAGGTCGTCATAGAAGTCATTATTGATCCTTGTACTTTGACGAGTGATCGGAGCATACAGGTAAAGATCTGACAGCCCATCGGTAGAAGCTGAAAACATCAGCGTATCAGCAGACCAGTAATCCATGTCATAGACCCGCTGATATTCGGGGCTTAGTTTGTCGGTAATGGTTTGTTCCTTTTCAAAATCAATCTTCATCAGGTAGATGACATCTTTTCGCTCATATAGGATGCTCAATTCATTGCCATCCGGTTGCCAGCTTATGATCGGATAATTGAGATCTGTTTCCACTTCATAATTTCGGATACCGTACCTATACAATACTTTTTTATCTCCGGTCTCCATATCATACAGTAACAATCTGACCCGTCCATGATCATGCAATGTATAGGCTAGCTGTTTTCCATCCGGGCTCAATCGCATCCGGCCTAATGTCTGTGGTTTTTTCTGAGTGGTGAGTTTAAGGTCAGCGGTAAATGTATGGATCGGCTCTTCATATATCTCAAATCTCTTATCATAATATTCCCTCCATTTGACTGCCAGTTCTTTGGAGTCAATTCCAAGCACATAGATCAGTCCGCTTTCCAGACTGCGTTGAATGCGTGTGAGATACAGAATATTTGAAATCGTAGCCCGGCCGTACGTATTCACCATAAAATACCACATCGAATGACCTGCAAGTCGCGGATCTATTTTGGAAAGACGCCTGAAATCCTTCTTTCCATTTTTAGGATTTGTAAAATAATCGTTTAACCGTTGATCAAATTCAGGACTCCATTCTTCACCAACATAGGAAATCAGGCCTTCCTGGAACCAGTCACCCAGATTGAGCAATACTGCATTTTGAACTATTTCCTGGAGGTTGTTGCCATGGAGCATGGAGTTGATATAGACGGCAGCGATACCCTCCCTAAGGGATCTCCGCAGATCATTATGGTCGCCGTTGAAGTAGAGGAAAACTTTGTTTTCTACGACCTTGGTGATTCCACCTTTGCCGATAAACTGTTCCTCCATCCCCAGGTTACTTTGTTTCATGTCGGTGAGATCGAGATAGACGATAAGTTCAATCTTATCATTCATCTTATGCTCGAGAACACTCTGGATATAGGGATTGTCTAGTTCTGCCAGCTGGACGACCGTATGGGCTATTTCTCTACCCTTGCCATACCAATACGTGACGAAATTTTCGGTTTCGTACATGTTCCAGAGGTCAAAGTCATCATGATACTGAATCCTGTTTTTACCAAATTCAGTAGTCACTGCCTGGCTTTGCAGCCACACAGCATGAGATATACAACAGATGATGACAACTATAATCCTGCCCATGAACCTCTATATAACGTAGAAACGAAGTGAAAATATAGGGGTTTTGGGTGAAATGTGGGCTGTAGGTGG
This sequence comes from Saprospiraceae bacterium, assembly GCA_034439675.1. Taxonomy (GTDB): domain Bacteria; phylum Bacteroidota; class Bacteroidia; order Chitinophagales; family Saprospiraceae; genus Opimibacter. The sequence continues at coordinate 3,534 of JAWXAW010000149.1, forward strand.
CAGACTTGTGGATATAGTGATGAGACGCCAGATGCCAGACTCGGAGACGCCATACACTTTATACAAGACACAAGGCATCCATTGAAGAGGTAAGGGATCATTGAAGAGGTAAGGGATCATTGAAGAGGTAAGGGATCATTGAAGAGGTATGGGAACA